>JASFRY010000505.1:0-3695 GCA_050114675.1 Gemmatimonadota bacterium
GGAGCGGCTCGTTCAGCGCCTCCGCCGCCCGCTCGGTGGCACCGGAGCGCCAGTCACCGTCGTGGATCACCAGCGAATACCGGAAGCGGTGGGTGCCCTGGTCGGCCGCGGAGTCGGGATAGGTGGGCGCCTTGAGCAGCGTCAGTCGCAGCGTGTCGCCCCGGACGTCGTAGCCGTACTTGCCGTCGTTCACCAGGCTGACGCCCCATCCGTCCGCGCTGGCGTCGATCCACCGCTGCATGGGCACTTCGTAGCGTGCGCTGTCCTTCACCGTGCGGGGAACGGCGGGGCGGCCGATGGCCCCATAGGGGATCTCGGCCCACACGCTGTCCGAGCCCACCGCCAGCGGGAAGGAAGCCTTGAGGAGGTGATGGTCCGTGTGCCACTCGGCCACCGTCTCCACGTCCACGCGGGTCTCGCCCCGGGGCAGGCGGACGATCTGGTCGTAGCGGCCGTTGGCATCGGCCCGCACGACGCGCACCTCCACGCCCAGGGCGTTCTCGATGACGGGCCCGACGGATACCGTGTCTGCGGCGGGCGTCCACGGCCCGTCCACGCTGTCCACATTCCACGCGTCCCACTGCTGGGGGCGGTCCACCATGGTGGCCAGCCGGTTGCCGCCTCCGCCGGGGAGGAGAACGTCCCGCCGGCGCGTCTTGTCGAAGATGCGGGAGAGCTCACCGCTGGCGGGGTCCACGTCCACCCGGAGGGCGTCGGTCTCGAGTCTGACGACGGAGGCACCGGGGCCGGGGTCGGAGCGAGATGCCAGGCCGTGGCCCTCCTGCTCCTCTACGAACACCACCGCTGCGCCGGTGGCTGGAACCTGGTCCACCCGAAAGCGCAGGGTATCTCCGGCGGCGACCGAGGGGAGCGCCGCCCCGTCCGAGTCCACGACCCTGGCTCCCCCCTTCCACGGGATCCGCACTTCGCCGGCGCGGGGGTGACCCGAGGGATTGAGCACCAGGTAGGGACGGAGGTCATCCTGGGCGGTGCCTTCCGGCGGGCGCGTATCCAGACCGGCGGCGATCCGCTCCCCCGCACGCTCCAGCGAGGTCGTGGCGAGGCGCCAGGCGTCCCGATACTGGGCCGAGGCGTCGTCGTAGACCGGCCCGATGCCCGACCCCGGGAGGATGTCGTGGAACTGGTTGAAGAGGGTGATCTCCCACGCCCGGGTGAGGGCACCCCGGGGGTAGTTGTACCACGCGTCGTCCCGCGGCAGCATGGCGGCGTGGGCCGAGAGGGCCTCGGCCGCACCCAGGATGCCCTCCATGCGCCGGTTCCACGCCTTCTCCTCGGCCTGGCTGGTGAACACGCCGCGGTGGTACTCGAGGTAGAGCTCGTCGTCGATGACCGGGGCGTCGTCGCCGCCCGCTTCCTTCATGCGGCGGAGCGACGACCCGGCCAGCGTGCCCCGGAGCACGGGGTAGGTGGGCACCCGGGCCAGCGCCCGCCGCCGGTCCATCATCTCCATGGTGGGCCCGCCGCCGTGGTCGCCCACGCCGTAGAGTACCAGCATCTTCCCGCCGGCCGTGCTGTCCCGGCTGGCCATCCACTGCTCCCCGAGCCGGTCGGGCTCCAGATGATGGGAGTATCCGTAGGGGATGTAGGTGAGGATCCGCGTGCCGTCGCGACCCTCCCACCAGAACAGGTTCCGATCGGCGCCCCAGTGATCGGTGTCGTTCCAGCGCAGCTTCTGGGTGACGAAGGTGTCGAAGCCCGACTTCCGGAAGATCTGCGGCAGCGTCCAGGCATACCCGAACGTGTCGGGAATCCACGCTACGTGGGCGATGGAGCCGAACAGGCGCTGGAACGCGCGCTGTCCATAGAGGGCCTGGCGCACCAGCGACTCTCCGGCGGGCATGTTCACATCGGGCTCGACCCACCAGCCTCCCACCGGCTCCCACCGGCCCGCCTTCACCAGGCCCTGGATGCGGGCCAGGAGCTGGGGCTCGTAGGACTCGAGCCAGACGTAGTACTGGGCGGCCGAGCCGGCGAAGGTGGCCTCGGGATACTTGGCCAGCAGCTTCGTGGCCGACCGCCAGGTGTTGCGCACCACGTCCACGGTCTCGGGCCAACGCCACAGCCACGCCGCATCGATGTGGCTGTTGCCTACCAGATCGATGGTGTCGGCGGACATGCGTTGGATGGCCGGGGCCAGCCGGTCGAGCCATTGGCGCACAACGGCCTTGTAGCGGTCCTTTCCGGGCTCCACGCTGGCGGCGAGCATCTGACGGGCCACCTCCGGACCGGGCCGGGCAGCGGCGTCTCCGCCCAGGAAGAACCGTGCCCACCTGGCGCCCTGATCCACCTCGTACCACCCGGCGTCGGGGACCAGCAGCCGGGGTGCGTTCCACCAGCCTTCACCCGAAGGCGCCAGACGCACGACGAGGCTGTCGCCGGCGGAGCAGGGTGCGCAGAGGGTTACGTGCCCGCGGGCGTCGGCGGAGCGCGTGGCGCCGTTCACCGAGTACGAGGTGCCTGCCGGAAACTCGGCGGCGTCCATCGCGAGGGTCAGGTCCGCAAGCGCCCGGGGTATGCGGGTGCGGAAGGCGAGCTCCTTCACGCGCCGTCGGACGGCGGGATCCACGCCGTACGCGTCGGGCTCGGGAAGAGGGGCGACCCGGCCCGTCTCGTCTCGCCAGCGCCAGCCCCGGACCTCCACGGGGTGGGCTAGAGTCGAGAGAATGGCCCCGGCACGCAGAGTACGCGCAGCCCGGTGACCGGCGCCGGAAACCGTCACGGCGGCTCCTGCCCGCACCGCGTCGGCGAGCTCGCCCCAGGTGGTGGGCAGGTCGACGGAGGCGGGCTGCCCCTCGGGAGCCGGGGGCAGGGTGGCGCGGCGGGTCCCCACGGACACCTCTACGGGACCCTCGAGGCCGCCCCAGCGCGCGGCCCGGACGGTCAACGGGACGCTCAGCGTCGCCTGCTCCGCGTCCAGCACGGCCGCGGCGGCAAAGGCGGGGGGAGACAGGGTGACGGCCGGGGCCGGCGCGGAGACCAGCGAGACGTCGGTCGGCCTGGTCACGGTGAGCCCGAGGTCAGCGACGGGATCCTGGCTCTCGGCCAGGATGCGTCCCCCCAGTCCGAAGCCACCGGAGCGGTTCACGACCTTCATCAGGAGGCGGTTGGCGCCGGAGCCCAGACGCACCGTCGCCGTGTCGGTCCCGCTGCCCACGCCCCTGGCGACTTCGTGGTCCACGACCAGCGTGCCGTTGAGCCACACGCGCAGGTCGTCGTCGGACTCGAAGGCGAGGGTGACGGTGCGATCGTCGGCGCTGATGATCCATGTGAAGGCGTAGGCCGCCGCGTCGGCCACGGGACCGGCTCCTTCCAGCAGCGGAAGGAGATCCAGCCGCCCGAAGGTCGTGGTATCGGCGGAGGCGACCTTCCACGTGTGCCCGCCGGTGCGTGCTCCGGGCTCCGGCGTCAGCGCCCCCTCGTCGCCTGCGTACGCGTGGCTCACCCGCGTGTCGCCCGGGACCACCTTCCACGTGCCCACCACCAGCCATTCCGGAATGGGGCGGTCCTGCTGCGCGGCGGCCGGTTGGGAGAAGAGGGCGGACAACAGAACCGCCGGGACCACGAGGCGCGATGAGAGACAGTTCATGGAGGACCGGTAGCGGAGCCGGGTGGGGGTGGCAAGGATCCTCCACCGCGTGCGGCGGTATGGAGGCGTGCGGGCACATTCTGGGGGA
>JASFRY010000506.1:0-3687 GCA_050114675.1 Gemmatimonadota bacterium
AGCGGCTTGGGCCGCCCGGAGCGGGACATGAGCACCTTGCCGACCGTGGAGATCAGGACGAGGAGGAGGATGAACTCGAAGAGGCCGATGCCGATCATGGAGCACGCTCGGAAGCAGGGGCGAAGTCTCCGCCGTACCGGGGACCCCTCCCGTTCGCTGCTGGCACACGGACCAAGTTGTCGGCTGCAGGTGTGCCGCTCAACCCGACGCGCGACCCCGGGCCCGGTTCACGGACGTCGACCGCCTCCTATTCCTCGGCCCGCTCCCGCTCCTCCCGCTCGTGCACGTGAGCGGCGAAGGCGAAGCGGTCCAGCTTCACGTAGATGACGGGGATGAGGAAGAGGGTGAACACGGCAGCCACCAGCACGCCACCGATGGTGACCACGGCCATGGCGGTCCGGAACGACGCGCCGGGTCCAGACCCGATGGCCTGGGGCACCAGGGCGATGGCGATGGCCACGTTGGTCATGACGATGGGCCGGAGCCGGGCCGGGGCCGCCTCCAGGAGCGCCTCCACGATGCCCTTCCCACGACCGCGCAGGATCTGGGCGTAGTCCAGGATCAGGATGGCGTTGTTCACCACGATCCCCACCAGCATGATCATGGCCATCATGCTGAAGATGTTGAGGTTGGTGGCCGTGAGGAACAGCGCGAAGATGGCGCCTACGGCCCCCAGGGGCAGCGTCAGCATGATGGTGACGGGGTGCACGAACGACTCGAGGATCATGGCCAGCACCACGTAGGTGAGGACGATGGCCAGGATCAGGGCCTTGAGCATCTCCGTCAGCGAATCCTGGAACATCTCGAACTGGCCCGTGATGTCGTAGGAGTACCCGGGCGGCAGGCCCATGGCGTCGAGGCGTGTCTCGATCTGGGTGGCGAGGCCCGTGAGGCTCCCGCTCCCGATCTGGGCGTCGATCTGCACAGTGCGCTGCTTGTCGTTTCGCTGGATCGTGTTCTCCCCGCCGGCTTCGCTCAGCTCACCCAGGGTGCTTACGGGGACTACCCCCGCACGGGTGCGGACCTGGAGGTCCCCCAGCTCCGACACCCGGTCCCGTGCGCTCTCGGTCAGCCGGACCCGGATGTCCCGCTCCTCGCCCGCTTCCCGGTAGACGCCGGGCGTCACGCCTTCGATGGAGGCCCGAAGCGTTCCGCCCACCTGGGCCACGGTCAGCCCGTACTGGGAGAGGACGGCGCGGTCGGGGTGGAAGACCACCTCGGGACGCGGATCCTCGATGGTGTTCGTCACGTCGACCAGCCCGGGCACCGACACCACGGTGTCGGTGGCGCGACGGGCCAGAGACTCGAGGCGCGCCTGGTCCGGGCCCTTGAGCAGCACCTGGATCGGGGCTTCGCCCCCGCCCCCTCCCATGGTCTGGGACAGCGTTACCGTGATGTCGGCGTCGGGGACCTCCGCCATGAGCTCCCGGATGCGGGGGAAGAAGGATTCGGTGGGACGGGGCGAGTCCAGCGTTACCTGAATGAGCGCCTGGTTCACGTCGGTGCCCATGGACACGAATCCGCTGCCGCCCTGCCCGACGGTGGTGAGGAGGTCGGTCACTTCGGGGATCTGGCGTAGCAGCGCCTCGGCGCGCTGCGTCACCAGGGCCGTCCGTTCGATGGGGGTTCCCGGTGGGAGCTCGAGAGAGATCTCCGCCATCCCGTTGTCGGTGGTGGGCATGAACTCGCCGCCGCCGAAGCGGGCCTGGATGAACAGGGCGAGCAGGAGGAGCAGCGAGGTTCCGCCCACCACGGCCCAGCCGTTGCGGGGCCGGGCCAGGCTCCAGCGCAGGGCGCGGCGATAGTCGTCCTCGAGCCCGGCGTAGCCGACGTCGAAGCGCTTCCAGAAGAAGCCGAGCCACCCCTCCTCCTCCCGCAGGGTCTCCCCGGAGCGCAGGACGCGGGCCGCCAACATGGGCGCCAGCGTGAAGGAGATGAACACCGACGCCAGCGTCGCGAACACCACGGTCAGACCGAAGGCGAAGAAGAACTGCCCGATGATGCCCTGCATGAAGGCGATGGGCGTGAACACCACCACGTTGGTGAGCGCCGACGCCGCCACGGCGACGGCCACCTCGGTGGTGCCCTCCTCGGCGGCCTTCCTGGGATCGGCGCCCTGGTCCAGGTATCGGTACACGTTCTCCAGGACCACGATGGTGTTGGTCACCAGGATCCCCACCGTGATCCCCAGGCCCATGAGCGTCATCACGTTGATGGTGAAGCCCAGCCGGTCCAGGGCGAGGAAGGTGGCCACGATGGTGGCCGGCATGGCCACAGCGGCGATGACGGTCCCCCGCCACGAGTGGAGAAAGAGGAAGAGCACCCCCACGGTTAGGGCGATGCCGATGAGGATGTTCTTCAGGATGTCCTGGATGGAGTCGCGGATGAACGCGCTCCGGTCCGACGCCACCCGGAGCTGGGCCCCCGGGGGCACCTGGGCCCGCAGCTCGTCCAGCGCCTCGAAGACACCGGAGGCGGTAGCCACGGTGTTGGCGTCCGACTGCTTCTGGATGGAGAGGCTCACCGTGGGCTCGCCGTTGTAGCGGGCCAGCTGCCTCACGTCGGCGTACCCCGCCTCGACCGTGGCCACATCCGAGAGCCGGATGGTGCCGCCGGTGGGAGCGGCCAGGGGGAGCTGGGCGATCTCGTCCACCGTGCCGTACTCGCCCACCACCCGCACCGCGTACTCTCCGCCCGTCTCGGTCACCCGGCCCGCCGGAACCGTGAGGTTCTCGGCGCCCACCAGCGCCGCCACGTCGTTGATGGTGAGCCCGTACGCCCGGAGCCGGTCGGGGTGCACGCGCACCTCGATCTCCCGCTCCCGACCGCCGATGATGCTGACGCTGGCCACGCCGTCCACCCGGGAGATGCGGTCGGCCACGACCTGATCCGCGAAATCGTAGAGGGCTTCCAGCGACTGGGGGCCGGACAGCGCCAGGTCCATGATGGGCATGGCGTTGATGTCCAGCTTGAGAACGGTGGGAGGCTGGGCGTCGTCGGGAAGGTCGGCGCGGATAGCGTCCACCTTGTCCTTGACGTCGATGGCCACCAGGTCGGCATCCACGGAGTAGTCGAACTCCGCGATGACGATGGACACGTTCTCCCTGGAGTAGGAGGTGAGGGTCTCGAGGTTGCCGATGGTGGAGACGGCATCCTCTATCTCCTGCGTCACCTGCTGCTCCACCTCCAGCGGACCGGCACCCGGGTAGACGGTGGAGACGGTGACCACGGGAAAGTCGACGCCAGGGAGGAGGTCCACCCCCAGCGCGAAGTAGCTGGAGATCCCCATGACCACCATCGCCACCACCAGCATGGTGGTGAGCACGGGCCTCTGAACGGCCAGGCGGGCGAAGAAGCGGAACATGGCTCAGCCTCCCACCACCCGGGCGCGGACGCCGTCGGACAGGAGGCTGGCCCCGGCCGTCACCACCTCCTCGCCAGCCTCCAGGCCCTGGAGGATCTCCACCGATCCGTTGCCCCGAAGGCCGACCTGCACCGTGCGGCGGCGGGCCACCCCGTCGGCGTCCACCACCCAGACGTTTCCGTTCTGGAGCGCCGTGGCGGGCACCTGGAGGGTCGAGTCCCGGGCGCCCACGACGATCTCCACGGTGGCCAGGGTGCCGGGGACCGCTGTCGGTGCCCCGCTCCCGTCCTCCGCCCCCGGGAAGGTCACCTCGACCTCGATGA
>JASFRY010000507.1:0-3677 GCA_050114675.1 Gemmatimonadota bacterium
AGAGCCCGCGCTGGTCCGGGAGTTGCAGCAGCGTGGACCGTGGAAGCTGTGGAAGTCGGTGCGGGTGCGCGGACCGGGCGACGTGTCCCGGGCCGTGGACGCCTTCGGTGATCTCGTGGACGGCTTGCTCCTGGAGGGATTCCGCCCGGGCGTGGTGGGAGGGGGCGGCGTGGCCGCGGACCCGGATGCGCTCCGGGAAGCGCGTCTGCAGATTCCCCGGGGCATCACCCTCGTCCTCGCGGGCGGGCTGACGCCCGACACCGTCGCGGACGCCGTGGCACGTGTCGCCCCGGACGTGGTAGACGTAAGCTCGGGCGTGGAGCAGGTGCGTGGCCGGAAGGACCACGATCTGATCCGACGCTTCATCGAGGCGGCGAGAGGGATGGGGACCCCTCCCTCCGGCGACCTTTCCAGACCCTGAACTGCGGGAGCCATTCCTTGACCGAGATCGCGGCTCGAAGGGGCCGGTTCGGAAGCTTCGGGGGGCGGTATGTCCCCGAGACCCTCATCCACGCCCTGGACGAGGTGGAGCGCGCCTTCGACGAGGCTGCTGCCGATCCCGCGTTCCAGGCCGAGCTGGAGCGGCTGCTGCGGGATTTCGTGGGCAGGCCTTCGCCCCTCTACCCCGCGGCGCGCCTGGGGGAGGCGGCGGGGCACCCTGCGGTCTACCTGAAGCGGGAGGACCTGAATCACACGGGTGCCCACAAGATCAACAACACCCTGGGCCAGGCGCTCCTGGCCCGCCGCATGGGGAAGCGCCGGATCATCGCCGAGACCGGAGCCGGCCAGCACGGTGTCGCCACCGCCACGGCCTGCGCCCTCTTCGACATGGAGTGCGTGGTCTACATGGGCGAGGAGGACGTGGAGCGTCAGGCGCTCAATGTGTACCGCATGGAGCTGCTCGGCGCCGAGGTGCGTCCCGTCTCGTCGGGTACCCGCACCCTGAAGGACGCCACCAACGAGGCGATCCGCGACTGGGTCACCAACGTGGAGGGTACCCACTACATCATCGGATCCGTGGTCGGTCCCGACCCGTTTCCCCGGATGGTGAGGGATTTCCAGGCCATCATCGGGCGGGAGGCGAGGGCCCAGATGCAGGAGGTGGAGGGGCGGTTGCCCGCCGTCGTGGTGGCCTGTGTTGGCGGAGGCTCCAACGCCATGGGTATCTTCCACGCGTTCGTGCCCGACGCGGACGTGGCTCTCGTGGGCGTGGAGGCTGCGGGAGAGGGGCTGGGGACCGGGCGACATTCGGCGTCCCTGGCCGAAGGGAGGCCTGGTGTCCTTCACGGGTCACTGAGCTATCTTCTCCAGGATGTCGATGGGCAGGTCGCGCCCGCCCACTCGGTATCGGCCGGGCTCGACTACCCCGGGGTGGGTCCGGAGCACTCGTTTCTCAAGGACTCGGGCCGGGCGACGTATACATCGGTCACCGACGGAGAGGCGCTGGATGCATTCCACAGGCTTTCCAGGCTCGAGGGGGTCATCCCTGCCCTGGAATCGGCGCACGCCGTGGCGTGGGTGCTGCGGGAAGGCAGCGCGTTCGCCGACCAGGGCCCGATCCTCCTCTGCCTCTCGGGGCGCGGTGACAAGGACGTGGCGCACGTGGCCCGTGTGGAGGGCCGCGGCTCCCTTCTCTAGGCTCTCTTCCACCTTCTGACCTCGAGCGCATGACCGAGCTGGAACCCACGGCAGGCGGTTCTTCCGGGATGGAGGAGTGGGGCGACCTGGCCACGCTGCCCGTCGCCCAGGTCCGGGAGCTCTTCGTGGTGCTGGGGAAGGCCTTTCGGGCCTTCCAGCTCTACGACGAGAACAACCCGGTCCGCCAGCGCTTCGTGGAGACCCTGCGCCAGACCTTCGGTGGGCTGTGGCAGGAGGTCGATCGCCTCACGCTCCAGGTGGACGAGGATCACATCGTGCTGGGGGACCAGGAGGTCTACCGGTCCGAGACCAGGGGAGACTCGCTGGCGTTCCTCTTCTTCAAGGACGGCGTCCGGGAGATCACGTTCCTCCCCGGGTTGGAGATCCATGAGCTGGAGCGCTTCCTGGGCGTCCTTCAGCGCGCCCGCAAGCTCCTCCCCGAGGGCGACGATCTCCTCACGGTGCTCTGGGAGGAGGACCTCCACTACTTCCAATACCAGTACGTGGACTTCCTTGCGGAGGGCGTGGAGCTCCCGGTGCCGGGGCAGGGCAATTCGACGTCCGAGCTCCAGAACGTCCTCCACGCGGAGATCGAGGAGGAGGCCGAGGAGGAGACCCGGACGACCGGGGAAGGAAGCGCCGAGCCGGCGCCGAAGTCCGTCAGCCAGGACGACTTCAACCCGACCCTCTACGCCCTGGATCCACGGGAGATGACGGCCCTGGCGGAGGAGTTCCGCAAGGAGCTCGACCGGGACCTGCGCGGTGACGTCCTCTCGGCCCTCTTCGATCGCCTCGAGGAGCCCGAGCGTCCCGATCGCCAATCCGAGATCCTCGGGATCATGGGCACGCTGCTTCCCAACTTCCTCAGCCGAGGCGCGCTCACGGGTGCGACCCGCGTGCTGGAGGAGCTCCGCAAGCTCGAGTCCATGCCGGGGATCTTCGACGAGGAGCGGCTGGCCACGTCCCGTGCCCTCCTGGACAAAGTGAGCTCCCCGGAGGCCATCGGCGAGCTCATCCAGGCCCTCTACGACGGCTCCATCCGCGCCTCACCCCAGCAGCTGGCCGTCTTCCTCCGGTTCCTGAGGGCCGGCGCCCTCCCGCCGCTGCTGCGTGCCGCCGAGACGGTGGACCACAGGGAGCTGCAGGCCGTCGTCCGCTCCGCGGTGAAGGGCATCGCCGAACGGAACCGGGGTGCGGTGGTGCGGCTCCTGAGCGAGCCCGATCCCGTCCTGGCCTCGGGTGCGGCGCGGCTGGCCGGCGACATCCAGATTCCCGAGGCAGGGCCGGCGCTCGCCGGTCTGCTGGCCCACGAGAGCGCTTCGGTGCGGCTCGCCGCCATCGAAGCTGCGGTGAGCCTCAAGGCCTCCACCGCTGCCGGTCCCCTCCAGCATACCCTGGAAGACCCGGAGCGGGAGGTGCGGATCGCCGCCGCCCGGGCTCTGGGTGCCCTGAGGTACGGTCCTGCCGCCAGGCGGCTCGCCGACATTCTGGGCTCCAAGGAGATCCGCGCGGCGGACATCTCCGAGAAGGTGGCCTTCTTCGAGGCCTTCGGCCTGGTCGCCGGCGAAGACGCGGTGGACATGCTCGACAAGCTCCTCAACGCCAAGGGCTTCCTTGGAAAGCGGGAGCCGTCGGAGATCCGTGCCGCCGCGGCCCTGGCGCTGGGGAAGGTGCCGGGCGGGCGGGCCCGGGCAGCCCTCGACAAGGCGGCGGGGGAGGACGACCCCGTGGTGCGGACCGCCGTGAACCGGGCCCTGAGGAGCGAGGAGTGAGGCCATGGCCGACGCCAAGGCGCTGAACTTCCAGGAGGAGGGCCGCAAGGTCCTCACGGCCTTCTACGGGTCCCTGTCCGCCCTGCGGCTGTATCCCCTGGAGAACGCTGCGGTGCAGCAGGCCCTGGACGAGCTTCACGGTCTCGTGTCCCGGGTGGTGGATGCCGAGGGTGGGGCCGAGGTGCGGGTGGTGGGGGACTTCTTCTTCCTCAACGAGACCCGTCTACGGCTGGACCTCTCCAATTTCTCCACCTTCGGCTCCTTCGC
>JASFRY010000508.1:0-3670 GCA_050114675.1 Gemmatimonadota bacterium
AGCAGGGTCCAGAGCAACATCGTGCGCTTCGACGTGACCTGCATGGAGGCGGGCGCGTTCGCTACGGCCTGCCACCGCCGTGGGCTCCACATGCTCCCCGGCGGCCATGCTGGCGTGCGCGCCGTCATGCATCTGGGAATCTCCGACGACGACGTGGAAGCTGCCCTGGGCATCGTGGCGTCCGTGTTGGAGGAGGCCTGAGGGTGGAGCTCCTGTCCCACTCCGATGCCTCAGCGTTTCTCCGCCGTGCCCGGCGTTGGCTGGAGCGGGCCGAGGACGAGCACAATCTGATCCTCGGGCTCGCCGCCGCCCTGGCGGGGGGGGACGGCCACGACGGGGCCGACGCTCCGTGGTTCGCGACCGTAGAGGAGGACGACCGCGTCGTCGGATGCGCCTTCCGCACGCCACCCCACAAGGTGGGGGTGACGCGGATGCCGCTGGACGCCGCCTCACTGGTGGCGGAAGAGGTGGCCCGCCGGTTCGAGGAGATCCCCGGGTTCATGGGCCCACCGTCACTGGCTGAAGCCGCCGCCGAGGCATGGGTCCGTCGCCGGGGAGGAGCGGCCGTGCACGGCATGGAGATGCGCATCCACCGGTTGGATCGCGTGGAGCACGCCGGAGACGCCCCCGGGCGGATGCGCCAGGCCACCGGGGAGGATCTTCCTCTGGCCGCGGACTGGGCCGACGGCTTCGCCCGGGACACCGGGGCGTCGTTCCGCTCAGAGGAGGCGACGCGACGCGCCTGGGTTGCCGCCGGACAGCTCTGGCTGTGGGAGGACGATGAGCCCGCCTGCATGGCGGTGGCACGGGGGCGCACCCGTCACGGCGTGCGCATCGGCTACGTGTACACGCCCCCGGAGCGGCGACGTCGGGGCTACGCGTCACGCCTGGTGGCCGCCTTGAGCCAGCGGATGCTGGACGACGGGCTGCGCTTCTGTGTGCTCTACACCGATCTGGCCAATCCCACGTCCAACGCGATCTACCGGCGGATCGGGTATCGACCGGTCTGCGACGTCACCGACGTCATGGTGGAGCCGGATCCCCGGCCCCGTGCGGGATGAGGAGGCCTCAGACGGCCCGGCGACGGGGGATGTAGCGCGGCACGCGGGCGAGGTACTCCTCCCACGCCGACCCGAAGCGGCGGGCCAGCTCCCGTTCCTCCAGGAGCACGATCAGGTGGATCACGGGGATGGTTAGGAGGGCCATGATGTACGCGCCCAGATGATTGGAAAGGAACGCGTAGCCAAAGACCGCGAGTGCCACCTCCACATAGCGCGGATGACGGATCACCGCGTAGGGACCTTCCGTCAGGAGCCTGCCCCCCCTGCCGTCGGGCTGCAGCTCGGGAGCGCCGGAGAGGATGTCGAGCGTCAGGTGTCGCTTGCGTCTCGCGCCCATGACGCCGGCACCGACCGTCAACGCCAGGCCTACCGCCATCAGCGTCCAGCTCATGCCCAGATCGGGTCCCAGCAAGGCGTTTCGGATGAAGAAGAGCCCCACGAGAAGGCCCCCCATGAGGATCCCGATGGTCCACAGGCTCACCTTCACCCCCAGCCGGCGCCACATGCCCACCAGGGGATGGAGGAGGAACCACCAGAGGAGCCCGGGCGGGAGACCTACCACCAGGAGAATGCCGATCCAGGTCCGAAAGGTCGTCATGGCCTTGTCTGGAGGGTGGGCGAAAGACACCATGAAGGTACGCCGCGACGCCAGAAGGAGGTATCCCCGTGACCTTCGTTCCCCCGGTTCCTCCGCCCACGGTCCATCACGCCCCAGTGTCGCCCCGTACGAGGGAGCTCGCCGAGCTCCTGGGCCGGGTCATCGACGAATACGAGAAGCATCACCCCGAGGTCTCGGACCGGGAGATCTACTCGGCGCTCAGCCTGGCCAGCCGGAACTCACGTGCGTCGCTGACGACGCGACGCCGTGTGCTGGTCGTGGCCCTGGGCATGGGCGTGCTGGCTGCCGGACTCGGCGTATTCGCGCAGCTCCGGAGCGATCACGGTGAGGCGGCGGTGCCCATCATGATCGTGACGTTGGCCACCATCCTCGCCGTGGGTGTGGCCATGCTGTTCCGGGCCGGGCGGGGGCTCTGACGGAGACTTCCCCCGCCGGCCCTACCGAGCGACGCGGACGTCGATCCCCACGAGCTGATGGCAGCGGGCGCAGGTGGTGAGGAGGCGTCCGTAGATCCCTGCCCTGTGCTCCGGCTCCTGGGTGCGCGCGGTGGCGCCCAGATCGTGGACCTCACGGGCCAGCTGCATGGCTTCCTGACCTCCTCGCTCATCTCCTCCGACGAAGATGGGATCTGCGGTCAGCGCGGTCGCTCCCATCTCCCACAGCCGGTCCGACGGACCGACCAGGCCCTCCCACATCCGCTCCATGGCCCAATCGTGCCGCATCATGTGGCCGGTGGTGGTCTCACCCGAGGGGGCCATGGACGTCATACGGAAGGTCGGTCCGTTGCCCGCGGCGGCGTGGCAGCGGCCGCAGGCGGCGGCCATCTCTCCGGTGCAGCGGGCGGCATCGGCCACCGACGCGGCTCGGAGCACGCTGCGCGCGAAGGCCCGGAGGTCCTCCATGGGACTATTCACGCCCTGGGGTAGATCGGGATGCTGGTCATGCTCGGCGAGCCATCGTGCAGGCTCACGGGTGGCTTCCAGGTCGCCCGCCACCAGAGCCGCCTGGACCGCTCCCACCTCGCTGAAATGGGCGTCCATGTGCTGGGGTAGCGTGCTCTGGGATCGTCCGAGCGCCGAGCACGACGCGACCAGGCAGGGGAGAAAAGCGACAAGAGCGCCTGCGAGCAAACGTCTCGGCGACGACATGGCGACTCCTTTCGGCCGTCGGCGGTGAGGGAGCTTCGACGGCCGGCGAGCGACGGGAGGGTCGCTGTACCACTCCTGAACAATAACAGCGCCGGGGGGAAAATACTCCTCCAGGGGAACGTTGCGGTCTGCACGGGGGTTCGGGCCCGGGGCCACGCATGATCTGGAGGAGCGATGAGTGATTCGAGGCGGAGCGAGACCGCGACGCTGGGCGGTGGATGCTTCTGGTGCCTGGAGGCCGTGTACGAGCAGGTGAAAGGGGTCGCGGGGGTGGTGTCGGGATACGCCGGAGGCACGCGACCGAATCCCACGTACCAAGAGGTATCCTCCGGCGCCACCGGCCACGCCGAGGTCGTTCAGGTCGGCTTCGATCCGGACACGATCTCCTTCCGCGAGATCCTGGAGATCTTCTTCGGGATCCACGATCCGACGACCCTCAACCGTCAGGGTGCCGACCGGGGTCCGCAGTACCGATCCTGCATCTTCTACGCGTCCGAGGAGCAGCGGGACGCGGCCAATGACCTCATCGCCGAGCTGGACGCGGACGGGCCGTGGGACGATCCCATCGTCACCGAGGTTGCGCCGCTGGACGCCTTCTACCCGGCCGAGGACTACCACCAGGAGTACTTCCGCAGCAACCCCTTCCAGCCCTACTGCCAGGTGGTGGTGGCGCCCAAGGTGGCCAAGTTCCGCCGGCGCTTCGCCCACCGGCTGCGCGGGGATCCGTAGGGGACGGCGCGCCTCCGGACGTGCCACCGGGTGTCAGCCGGGAGGGCCGTCCGGCCCCTCGCCCGGGGATGGCCGGTCCGAACCGCCCGGGGACTGCTCTTGGCCGGGTTCGC
>JASFRY010000509.1:0-3664 GCA_050114675.1 Gemmatimonadota bacterium
CAGGAAGACCTGTTCGTCCTCCAGGAGGATGTTCTCCGGCTTGATGTCCCGGTGCACGACGCCGAGCCCGTGGGCGTAGTCCAGGCCCTCGGCCACGCCCCGGGCGATGGCCAGCACGGCATCCAGGGGGAGCTGTCCCTCGCGCTCCAGGCGCTGACGCAACGACTCCCCGCGTACGAGGGGCATGACGTAGAAGAGGAGGCCGTCCCTCTCCCCCGAATCCAGGACGGGGAGGATCCGCGGGTGGTCCAGAGTGCCCGCGATCTGGATCTCGCGCTTGAAGCGTGCCGGTCCCAGGGCGGATGCCACCTCTGAGTCCAGCACCTTCACGGCGACCTCGCTCCCGTTGGCAGCCGCCTCAGCCCTGTAGACCGTGGCCATCCCGCCTTGCCCGATCTCGCCGAGGATCCGGTAGCTCGGAGCAAGCGCGGCGACCGCGCGGTCCGTCGTCTCTGGCAAGGCGCGCCTCCTTCGAGGGGCGTGACGGGCGCACGTCGGACGGGAAGGGGGGCGAATAAGGGCGGATACGCAACCGCCGACGCTCCTGCGAGAGCGTCCGACGCTGGAGAATGCTCTCCCGGTTCTTTGTGGCGCAAGCCTTTTCCCCCTGCGCCCGGACGCCGACCACCGCGTCGCCCGCAGGGTACCCGTGCCTCAGCGCCGAGCGGGACACTCCCCTTGGGGACCCACCACGCTACAGGGGGGGCGCGCCCAGGGACCACCCCTCCACCGAGAGCTCCAGATGGTGGTTCACCCGGAGGCCCGCCAGGCCGTAGGGACGCGCCCGATCGGTTGGCATGCGATTCACCTCCGTCCCATTCACCAGGAAGCGGGTCTGCCCGTCCACCACTTCGATGGCCAACGTGTTGGACGGCCGCTTTCCCCGAGCGTCCATGCGCTGCACGGCGTCGTTGGCCGTCCACGCCACCAGCGTCTCGGTGTTCGGGCCCGTTCGGCGCCTCACGGTGAACTCTCCGGTGGGACGCACCAGGAAGGAGAGGTACGTCTGGGCCGGACCGTGGAGGTCCTCTCCCCCCACCATGAGCCCGTACGCCTCCTGGTAGCCCACGGGGGCGTTCAGGAGCACGAAGGTGGCCTGAGCCCGGAAATTCCCCTCCTCCACCACGTCCGAGGGCCGCCACGCGATGCCGGCGGGGCCGGTGATGACGCGGACGCCACGGTCGGCTCGCACCACCCGGAGGTAGCCGGGATCGCTCCGGGCGCTGTCGGAGCGGACGTCGTACCCCGCCTGGAGGGAGGGGTCGCGGTTGGGGGGCGGGGCGTCCGATCCGGGGGCGCAGGACGTCGTCCCGGCGAGGAGCACGAAGATGATGGCGGCGCAGCGGGTCCGTCGGCGGAGGGGCAGGAGACCCCGTGGGGTCACGCCATCCTCCGGCGCTTCCGCTTCAGGAAGTCCATCATGATGTACTGTCCCAGCGTCATGCTGCTGGTGAAGTAGGCCTTCCCCCGCGCGATCTCCGAGACCTTCTTGACGAAGTTCACCAGGTAGGGGTCACGGGCCAGCATGAAGGTGTTGATGAGGATCCCGGCCTTCCGGCACGCTGCCACCTCGTGGAACGTCTTCTGGAGGATATGGGCGTCGAGGCCGCCGGAGTTGGTGTAGACGCGCCCGTCCGGGAGGGTCACGGCGCTGGGCTTCCCGTCGGTGATCATGATGATCTGGCACATGTCCTTCTTCTGGGAGGACAGGATGCGGCGCGAGAGCTCGAAGCCCTCGGCGGTGTTGGTGTGGTAGGGTCCGACCTGGGCTTTGGCGAGCTGGGAGAGAGGAATCTCCTCGGCCCGGTCCCCGAAGGTCACGACCCGGAGCGAGTCGCCGGGGAAGTGGGTCCGGATGAGGTGGGACAGGGCCAGCGCCACCCGTTTGGCCGGGGTGAACCGATCCTCGCCGTACAGCACCATGGAGTGGCTGACGTCGAGCATGAGGACCGTGGCGCACGATGACCGGTAGTCGGCCTGGTGCACCATGAGGTCCCCGTAGTCCAGGTTCAGCGGGACCTGCAGCCCCTCGCGCTCGATGGCGTTCTTGAGCGTGGCCGGGATGTCCAGGTTGAGGGTGTCCCCGAACTCGTACGGCTTGGACGCGGCCTCGGCCTCCACCCCCGTGGCCAGGTGGGGCGTGTCGTGGGCGCCCAAGCTGGACTTTCCCAGGGCGCCCAGGAGCCCCTTGAGGGCGCGGTAGCCCAGGAAATCCATGCCCTTCTGGGTCAGGTTGAACTGGACCTGTTGGGCGGCTTCCTTGGCTTCATCGACCTTGCCCTGCCCCGTGACGTCGTAGGTGGCACCGGGGATCGACGGCTTGCCGCCTTCCAGCGTGATGTAGCCTTCCTCCACCATGCGCTGGATGAGGTCGTCCAGGAGCTCGGCGATCTGACGCTGGACCTCTTCGTCACCCTGGCCCTCGCCCCGCAGCTCATCGATCATCTCCGGCGTGAGCTCGCCGCTCTCCAGGAGCGCCTTGAGGAGCGCGCGCTTCAGGGCATCGGTGGAGTCGGTGTCCTCCATGCCGGACCATCCCCAGTAGGGGTGATAGCTGGGGCCGCCGGCGAAGCCTCCGTCCAGGAGGAAGTCGGACAGCATCTCCATGAGGGACTCGAGGTTGAGGGCATCGAGCCAGCGTCCCTTATACTTGCTGTACGTCGTGATGCGCATGGGGCAGGCCATCGAAAGAAGGGACGAAAACGCCGTTGAAGCAGCGGATCGAGAAAGACGCTACGTGCCGGGACCGGCGAGCGCCATGACCCCTTCCCGCCACCCCTCCCGTTCCCGGCCACCCGAGCGGGGTGCGACGCCCGAGGCCATTCGGGCCCTTCGCGCTGCGCTTCTCGAACACTACGACCGGACCCGCAGGGACCTCCCGTGGCGCCACGAGTCGGACCCGTACCGCATCTGGGTGTCGGAGGTCATGCTCCAGCAAACGCGGGTCGAGACGGTCGTTCCCTACTACCGGCGGTGGCTGGGGCTGTTCCCGGACCTGGAGTCGTTGGCGAGGGCGTCCAGGGACGACGTCCTGCGGGCGTGGCAGGGCCTGGGCTACTACCGCAGGGCCCGGAGCCTCCACGCAGGCGCGCGCATGGTGCACGAGGAGCGCGGCGGCGTCCTCCCGTCGGACTACGACGGCCTGCGGGCGCTGCCGGGCGTGGGCGAGTATACCGCGGGGGCGGTGGCGAGCATCGCCTTCGGTCAGTCGGTGCCCGCCGTGGACGGGAACGTGAAGCGCGTCCTGGCTCGCCTCTTCGACGAGCCACGCCCCCGGGCGGGCTGGCTCCGCCGAACCGCAGCCGAGCTGCTGGACCCGTCCCGCCCGGGGGACTGGAACCAGGCCCTCATGGAGCTTGGCGCCACCGTGTGCACCCCCCGGAGCCCCTCGTGCGGCGCCTGTCCGTGGGAGAGCCTGTGCGCTGCACGCGCCGCGGACACGCAGGAGGACCGCCCGGAGTCCGGACCGGCGAGGGCAGTGCCATCGCAGGTCTTCGTGACGGCGGTGGTGGCCGACGGCGGCGGCCGCGTCCTGGTGGAGCGCCGGCCCGAGGGCGGTCTGCTTGGCGGCATGTGGTCCTTTCCCGACCGGCGCCTGGAGGGCGGTGCCGAACCCGATGAGATGGCGCCTGGGGACGTCGCCGACGTGGCACGGACCGTGGCC
>JASFRY010000510.1:0-3664 GCA_050114675.1 Gemmatimonadota bacterium
CGATGTTCCCCTGGAACACCGGGCCAACGGCACCGTCCACCAGCACCTGGGGAGAGAGGGGATCGAGCTGTGCGGCCCGTCGGAACGAGGCCCAGGCCTCCGGGAAACGCCCGGTCAACGCCAGGAACATGGAGAACTGGTCGTGGGCGAAAGCGTAGTTCGGGTTCAGGGCGAAAGCCTGGCGGAACGCCCACCGTGGCTGGCCACCTATCCCCCTACCTACGCCCCGGACGACTTCCCAGCATATGTCGCCCCCCGCGGCCCTATGTCCCTGCGTGCGCAGAATTCTGCCAGGATGCTGGCGGAACACGACGACATCACGTTCGAGACCTTCGTGGATCTGAAACTCTCGACATATGCTCTGTTGACGGAACGAGTCCTTGATAAACTCCTGCGAGCAGCATCCACCAGTGACGACCCGGACGTCGCCGCCGGCGCCTCCCTGCTGGCCGGCTGGAACCGCTATTACGATGAGGACAACCGGGCCGGCCTCTTGTTCGAGGAATGGGCCGCTCTGTTTGCCGGAGAGAGTTTTTCCGGACAACAGAATTATGCCCGACCGTGGTCTCTGGATGAGCCTCTGACGACACCCTCGGGACTGAAAGACCCGGTGCAGGCCGTCGCCATGTTGAAGCAAGCCGTGGTCAATACTCGGGCAAAATACGGCAGGTTGGACCCGAGATTCGGGGATGTCTCACGTTTTGAGCTGGACGGGTTGAACATTGCCGGCCATGGTGGGTTCGGCAATCTGGGGGTGTTCCGAGTGATCACCTGGTCTCCTCTGAACGCGCAGCAACAGCGGACTCCGCTTCACGGAGAAACCTGGGTGGCCATGATCGAGTTTTCCGAGCCGGTCAGGGCCTGGGGCCTGATGAGCTATGGCAATTCCCGGCAGGCGGGCACCTCACACTACAACGACCAGCTGGAGTTGCTCGCGAATGACCAGTTCCGCCCGTTGTTCCTGTCACGAGCCGAGGTTGAGGCAAATACGGTGGAAACCGTGGCATTCTGACCCGTCGGAGGTTCAACGATGATCCGCTTTCCCCTGGCGACGGCGACGGCGTACGCTGCAGGCGGCGTCCTCGTTGCGCTGACCGGCTGGGCCGTGGCCCCGACCCGCCCTACGGCACTTGTCCACGAACCGCCACAAGAGATGCTGCCGTTCGTAGAGGTGCAGCACGAGCTGTTTGCCGTTCCCAACTCCTACGCCAACGCCTGGGGCGATTTCGACGACGACGGCGACCTCGATCTGGCCGTGTCGCTCGCCACCGGCGAAGTGCGGCTGTATCGCAACGGTCAGGGCGTGTTCGTGAGCGTGGGCCCGGAGATGGGCATGCCGCAGGCCGGCCACCAGCAGCTCCGGGGCGTCGGCTGGGGCGACTACGACGAGGACGGCTTCATCGACCTGGTCGGCGGCGCATTCCAGAACGATCAGGTGACCGTGGTGATGCACAACGAGGGCGGTAACCACTTCACCGACGTCGCGCCCGCTCTGGGCCTCACGATCCCCGGCCGTTCGTCTCGCCCAACCAACTGGGTGGATTTCGACAACGATGGGCATCTCGACGTATACGCTACCAACCGCGTTGGCCCGAACTCGCTCTACCGAAACGCCGACGGCACGTTCACGCGGGTGGCTGGTGGTCCCGACGACCCGCGTCCCACTGTGGGGGCCTGCTGGTTCGACATGGACAACGACGGCGACCTGGATGTGTTTCTCGCCAACCAGTCGGGCGCGGCCGACGCCATGTGGCGCAACGACGGCTCGGAGTTCACCGACGTGGCCTCCGCGCTAGGCATGGCGGGCCCCGCACGCACCACCGCGGAGGGGGGTGTGGGTTGCGCCATCGGCGACTACGACAACGACGGGAACCTCGACGTGTTCGTGGCTAACTATGGACACAATCAACTCTACCGCAACCACGGCGGCGGCACGTTCACCGAAGTCGCTCAGGCGGTCGGCATCGACGTCGAGAACCACGCCGTCTCCGCAGACTGGGGCGACTACGACAACGACGGTGACCTCGATCTCTTCGTCGCCTCATACGTCGGGAGCACCCCGGACCAGCAACCGGCCAACGCAATCTTCAGCAACGACGGGGATGGCCACTTCACAGACGTTCTCACTCAGGAGAATCCGCTCAACGCCGCCGATCACTCGGTGCAGTTCGTGGACTATGACGCCGATGGCGGGCTGGACCTCTCTGTGACGGACGGGTACGGGCCCGTCGGCGGTCACTTCTTATTCCGGAACACGCTCTCCCAAGAGGCGAAACAGAGGAGTCTGAGTGTGCTCGTGCTCGACGCCGAGGGCCATCACACGCGGTTCGGCGCGGAGGTCCGGCTGTACGGTGCGTCGGGTCGCATCCTGGCCACCCGGCCGGTGGTCACCGGCGGCGGCTACAACTCCCAGATGGCGGCACCCGTGCACTTCGGCCTGAAGTCCATGGCGCCCGTACGCGTGGAGGTGACGTTCATGGGCCGTGACGGCCGGAAGACGCAAACTGTGGACGGCGTCAACCCGGCAGACTACGCGGGAACGGCCGTCGTGATTCGGGAGTCGCGCTAAGCCCGGAGGGGCCCCTGGTCACAGCTCGGGCCCAGGAGGACAACGCCCTGGCCACCCCGACCCTGAGCCCATCACATAGACCCTCGCTCATATCGGTGAGCCCACATCTCCCCCGTAGGATCAGGGGTACAGGGGCTCATACGGTCCTTGATTTGCCGATCCTTGACCGTGGCCGTTTCCGAGGGAGGTCCCCACCGCTATTCTCCTCCCATACCACCACCCTTTCACGGGAGGCTTCCATGCGCCGTCTGGCCCCGTCTCTGGCCGCCGTCCTGCTTCTCTTCCCCATGCTTCTCTCGACCTCCGACGCGGCGGCCCAGACCCAACCCCTCCGCCCCGTCACCGTGGGCTCTCCCATGCCCGACTTCACTCTGCCTGTGTACCAGGGAGGGGAGATTACCCTGTCGAGCTTGCAGGGGAAGAACGTCATGATCGTCTTTCCCAGGGGGCACTCCAGGCCCGGTTCCTGGTGCCACGTGTGCCCCTACCAGCACGCCGAGATGGTGCAGTACGACGCCCAGACCGGGTGGCGGCAACGCTCCAACCTGGAGATCCTCTTCGTTCTGCCGTACGACCGGGAGGAGATCGGGGAGTGGCTGGACGCTTATCCTCAGCTTCTCCAGGACAACGAGAACGCCAAGAACCCCCCCAACCCCGGGAGCCTGGACGACGCGGGCCGGGCCAGCATGGAGCGGGCTCGGAGGATGTATCCCAAAGTGTTCTCAGCGGTGCAGGGGCAGGTGCCCAACCCCTTCCCCATCCTGGTGGATGGTGAGCGCACGGTCTCCGAGGGGCTGGGGTTCTTCACCACGGATTGGAGCGGGAGCAACGCCGAGCAGAACGTCCCCACCGTACTCATTGTCGACGCCCAGGGAATCCTTCAGTTCAAGTACATGAGCCAGAACACGGCGGACCGGCCGCCCCTGGAGTACCTGGTGCAGGTGGTGGACATCCTGAACGGGATGGAAGGGTAGGGGAGGTCAGGTCCCCCCGGCCCACTGACCGGACGATCCTCACCCCGGGGCCCGGGAGGGGGTGCGCCCATGCCATGGCCGGGCAAGGGGCCGACGTGGCGAACCTGACGGGATTCCTGGC
>JASFRY010000511.1:0-3658 GCA_050114675.1 Gemmatimonadota bacterium
CGTGCCGCCGGAGGTGTGGGAGGGCGAGGAGCTCGTGCCCTACGCCGCGCTCCTCCACGACATCGGGCACTATGCCTTCAGCCACGCGCTGGAGGAGTTGGAGGGCGATCTGCCCGCCGACCACGAAGACGTGAGCCGCCTCTTCTTCAACTCCACCGCCCTGGCCGACGCCCTGGCACCTCTGGGGCTGGGCGCTCCGGACCGCATCCACGAGCTCATCCGCGGCGAGAGCGACATCCCCCTCCGGGGGCTGGTGAGCGGGAGCCTGGATCTGGACAAGATGGAGTACCTGCGCCGGGACGCCCGCTTCTGCGGGGTGCCCTACGGCGAGGTGGACGTGGACCGGCTCCTCCAGGGGCTCACGCTCCTTCCCGACCCCGACACCGGGGCGTACGAGGTGGGCGTGCACCAGAAGGCCGTGGCGGCGCTGGAGTCCCTCCTCTTCGCCAAGTACCAGATGTTCCGGAACGTGTACTGGCACCATGGGGTCCGCGCCGCCACGGCTCTGTACAAGCGCATCGTGGAGGACGCTGTGGACGCGGGGCTCCTGGATCCCGAGGAGCTGGTGGGCCCCACCGACGAGGAGCTCCTCTACGAGATCGGGCGCCGCGCCATGGAGGACGACTCGGACGTGGCGGAGCGCCTGGCGACGCGGTGGCTCCCCGCGCTCCGGCACCGGCGCCTCCCCAAGCGGGCGCTGGAGCTGACCGCGGCGGACCTGAACGGCCGGCGGGTGGAGGACTGGGTCGCCACCGACTCCCCCTGGCGCCGGGAGGTGGAGGACGAGATCGCGGCCCAGCTGGCGCTCGAGCCCGGCGAGGTCGTCATCGACTTTCCGGCCAAGCGGGCCATGTTCCAGCTCGACGTGCTCGTGGAGCTGCGGGGCGGCGAGGTGCGGCGCCTGGGGGCCCAGGGGCTGGCGGGTCTGGTGGACCTCCCCCGGGTGGCCCGGGAGCTCTACACCACGGCCCGGGTGCTCCGGGTCTTCACCTTCGAGCGCCGGACCCTGGACGTCGGGGCCGTCCTGGAGCGCATCACGCGCCCGGCGTCACCATGAGGATCGCCACGGTGATGTTGTCGTGGCCGCCGCGCTCCTTGGCCAGCGTCACCAGGACGTCCAGGGCGCGGGCGCACCCCTCTTCCGGGTCGTCGACGTCGTCGGCGAGCAGGTGCCGGGTCACCACCTCGGCGAGCACCGCGTCCTCCAGCATCCCCACCAGGCCGTCGGTGCACAGGAGGTAGACGTCGCCTTCCTCCACCGTGCCCATGACCACTTGGGGCTCGGGCGTCTCCTCCAGACCCAGGCACTGGGTGAGGATGTGTCCGAAGGGATGGCGCCGCGCCTGCTCGGGCGTGAGCTGCTCGGCCTCAACCCTGTCCTGCACCCAGGTGTCATCTCGGGTGAGTTGGACGAGGGCACCCGCGCGCAGCCGGTAGGCCCGGGAATCGCCGACGTGGCCGATGGCGTACGTACCGTCGGAGCCGTCCACGGCCAGGGCCGTCAGCGTCGTTCCCATGTTGTCCAGGGACGGTGACCGGACCGCCTCGTTGCGCACGGCATTGTGGGCCCCGAGGACCGATTGGGCCATGGACCTGCGCAGCGCTTCGAGTCTATCCTCGGGAGGCTCTTCGTCCAGGCAGGGGAGAAGGGCGCGCAGACGTCGCACGGCGTACTCGGCGGCGATGCGGCTGGCCACGTCTCCACCGGGATGCCCTCCCATCCCGTCGGCCACGACGGCGGCACCGAGATCGGGCGCCAGGACGAGACTGTCCTCGTTGCGCTGGCGCACGAGACCGATGTCGCTCAGACCCTGAATGATGAGGTGATGACTCACGGTGGAGAGGGAGGGAGGAACTGCAGAACGGTCCCGCGGCGAACCGCCAAGGTAGGCGTTGATGTCCAAGGGCTGCAACCAGGGATTTGAAGCGCGGAAAGGAGTACGTGAAAGAAGGAACTAGTGCTCTTACAGGGTTTACCAGAAATCAACACGGGGGGGCTCGCCCCGGCCTCATGATCCGCTTCGACCCGGTACGGGAATACCCCTCCGGTGACCGTGGAACACGGCCTGTCCGGCGAGGTAGAAGGCCCTTCAGCGTCATTGACAGCAGATCGTCGCCTCGACATCATCCACGGCTGTGTATCTCGCACGATCCGGGACCGTCGCCGAGGCGAAGACTCAGCCGATTCCCCGTTGGAATCGAGCGCAAAGGAGTATGGAACGAGATGGCCACTGCCCCTGCAAAGAAGGCTCCGGGCACGAAGCGTCGGAAGCGGAAGGGCAAGAACCTTCTCTCCGGCTTCGACGCCAGCGTCGAAGAGCAGAGCGCCCTGGACCAGTACCTTCGCGACGTGAGCCGGCATGAGCTCATCACGCCGGACCGCGAGAAGGAGCTCGGTGCCCTCGCCCAGAAGGGTGACGAGGAGGCCATTCAGGAGTTGGCGCGGGCCAATCTGCGGTTCGTGATCAGCGTCGCGAAGAAGTATCAGAACCGCGGCGTGTCCCTCACGGACCTGATCCAGGAAGGGAACGTCGGGCTGGTCACCGCCGCCCGTAAGTTCGATCCGGAACAGGGCGTGAAGTTCATCTCCTACGCGGTGTGGTGGATCCGCCAGGCGATCCTGGCCTCGCTGGCCAACCACGGGCGCGCCGTGCGCGTGCCCCTGAACCGCGCTTCTGACCTGGCCCGCATCTTCCGCGAGAAGGAGCGGCTCAAGCAGGAGAAGGGACGGGAGCCCACCACCGAGGAGCTGGCCGAGGCCACCGACCTCACCCCCGAGCTGGTGGAGTCCCTCCAGACCCTGAACGCCGCCGAGATCCGCCTCGACGCCCCCATCGGCGATTCCGAGGACTCGCAGCTGGTGGAGCGCTTCATCACCGAGGAGGCGGCCGAGCCCGAGGTCGAGGTCGAGGGACGGCTCCTCACCGAGGCGATCACCGACGCCCTCTCCACCCTGGAGGCCCGGGACGCCAAGGTGCTCCGGCTCTACTTCGGGCTGGAGGGTGAGCGCGAGCACACGCTGGAGGAGATCGGCAACATGCTGGGCGTGACCCGTGAGCGGATCCGCCAGCTCCGCGACCGCGCCCTGCGCCGTCTGCGCGAGGGTGAGCGCGGCAGCGCGCTGGAGTCCTTCGCGGCGTGACGCCGGGACCGGCCTCCCGGGGCCGGACGAGCATGCGTGACACGAGCCCCCCGCCGGATTCGATCTGGCGGGGGGCTCGGTGCGTCTGGAGGACTCGTGACTGACGAGCGATGCCGCGGCACCGTCTACGCCACGGGAGGCGGAGTCTACCAGGTGGTCCTGGACGGCGGCGAGGCCGTGGACGCGGCGCTCCGGGGCCGCCTGAAGCGGGAGCGCCGCACCGGCGACAAGGTGGTCATCGGAGACCGGGTGCGCGTGATCCGGTCCGGGGACGCCTGGGTGGTCGACGAAGTCGAGGCGCGGAGCACCGAGATCGCGCGCCGGGGGCCGGGGGGCAGGAAGGCCAAGGTGGTGGCCGCCAACCTGGACCGCATGCTCGCCGTTGTGGCGGCCCGGGACCCGGATCCGTCCATGGCCCTGGTAGACCGCCTCCTGGTGGTGGCCGAGGCGTCGGGCGTGCACCCGGTGCTGGTGGTGAACAAGGTCGACCTCCCGGGCGGCGCGGAGACCGCCGCC
>JASFRY010000512.1:0-3652 GCA_050114675.1 Gemmatimonadota bacterium
CGTGCCCCCGAACGAGTAGCCGATGCCGATGTTGCCCAGGGCGTCCATGGCGGGGCTCCCCATCCACCGGTACAGGCGGCCGGGGGCGTAGGTGCCCTGCTGGCGGACGCGCAGCGCCCGGGTGCTGTCCACGGTGAGCTCATACCAGCGCACCCCTCCGCCGCCGACCGTCATCACCGCTGCCCTGGGGACACCGACGAGGCGCTCCTCCTCTTTCAGGAGGCCTTCGACCACGGCGCCCCCCACGGTGTGTGGATCCACCGGGACCGGCGCTGGACGACATCCGCAGCCATCCTCGGTTCCAGGCGCTCATGCGGCCCCGGTGGCGGGTTCGGGGGGGCACGTCGGGGTGGCCAGAGCAGCAAGCCTGAAGCCCAACCCTCACAACCATTCCCCCCTTCATCCTGTCTATCCGGCAAGAACCCCGTGTCGTTCCCGTGCTGCCGCAAGAGCCGGTTGTGATGGATATTCGACGTTCCCGGGCCGGCATCCTCGCCGCCCTTCTGGCCCTGCTCGCCCTGCCGACCGCTGTGTCGGCGCAACCTTCCGCGAGGCCGTCTCCGCCCGTCGCCAGCGCGGCGCGCCTCGACGGCTCGATCACCATCGACGGCAGGCTGGACGAGGCCGCATGGCAACGGACGGCGCCCATCACCAGCTTCCGCCAGTACCAGCCCGACGAAGGCGCGCCGGCGTCGCTCCCCATGGAAGTCCGTGTCCTCTTCGACGACGGAGCCCTCTACATCGGAGCGCGCATGAGCCAGCCCGGCGGCGTGGCCGCGCCCCTGGCCCGGCGGGATCAACTGCTGGACGCCGACGGCAACAACGGCTCGTTCAACTCGCTTACCACCGACAAGCTCATCATCGACCTGGACCCCTACCACAACCACATCGACGACGCGTGGTTCGAGGTCAACCCGGCAGGGGTGAAGGGAGACCAGTTCAACGGCGATCCCTCGTGGGATCCCATCTGGGAAGCGGCGGCGCGCACGGACTCCCTGGGCTGGACCGCCGAGATGCGCATCCCCTATAGCCAACTCCGCTTCTCCCGGGACCCCCAGCAGGTCTGGGGCCTGCAGATCTGGCGCTACGTGGACCAGCTGAACGAGCGGGACATGTGGTCGTTCTGGCCGAGGAATGCTTCGGGCGGGCCCGCGTTCTACGGGGACGTCGAGGGCATGGCGATCACGCACCGGCCCCGCCAGCTCGAGCTTCTGCCCTATGCCGTGGCCGGCGGCACCTTCAAGCGCACCACCGGCGACGATCCGTACCACGACAACCGGGAGACGCGGTTCAGCGCGGGCGCCGACATCAAGTACCTGCTCACCTCGAACCTGACCCTGGACGCCACCCTCAATCCCGACTTCGGCCAGGTGGAGGTCGATCCGGCCTCGCTCAACCTCACCGCGTACGAGACGTACTACGACGAGAAGCGGCCCTTCTTCATCGCCGGTTCCAGTGCCTTCGGCTTCGGGGGGATGCGCTGCATGTTCTGCAGCAACTCCTCCAGCCTCTCGGCCTTCTACTCGCGGCGCATCGGCCGCCCGCCGCAGCTCGACGGCATGGTCCGGGACGAATCGGCGTACGCCGACACCCCGGACAACACCACGATCCTGGGGGCCGCGAAGATCACCGGCCGCACCCAGAGCGGCTACACGGTCGGCATCCTCAACGCCCTCACCAGCCGCGAGACGGCCCACTACGTCCCCACCGTGGGGGCCGCCGAGGCCTCGCAGGTGGTCGAGCCTCTCACCAACTACTTCGTAGGTCGGGTCAAGAAGGACTTCAACAAGGGGTCGACGTGGATCGGTGGCATTCTCACGTCGACCATGCGCAGCACAGCCGACAGCGTGGTGAGCGATCGCCTGCACACCCACGCCGAGGCGCTGGGCGTGGACTGGCGCCACTACTGGCACGACCGCGACTACTCGTGGATGGGGGGCGTGCTCTTCTCGAACGTGGCCGGCTCGACGGCCGCCATCGCGCGGACCCAGCGGTCGAGCGCCCACTACTTCCAGCGCCCGGACCGCAGCGTCACCAGCGACGGACTCTTCTCCGTCCGCCACGACCCGGCCGCCACGTCGCTGCGCGGCTACGGCATGTACACACGCGTCGGCAAGGACGGCGGCACGCTCCTGTGGGAGGCCATGGCGAACGTCCGCAGCCCTGGCTTCGAGGTCAACGACCTGGCCTATCTCAGCCGTGCGGACTACAAGTGGTTCAACGGCAATATCGCCGGGAACTGGACCCTTCCCACCAGTTGGTACCGGAGCATCTTCGCCAGCATCGGTGGGGCGACCCAATACAACTACGACGGGGATCGAACCTGGAGCCAGCTCCAGTCCTTCTACGGCATGGAGTTCCTCAACTACTGGAACCTGCGCCTGTTCGGGATCCACGACATCCCCTCGTACGACGACCGCCTCACCCGCGGCGGCCCGGTGGTGAAGCACGCGGGCTACGACGTGGCACACATCCAGGTGTCCACGGACGCCCGACGCCTCGCCGTCTTCGACATCTCGGTGGACGTGGCGCGCGGCGTCGATGCACCCACTCACTCCCTCACCGTCTATCCGGGGGTCGCACTCAAGCCCGCCCCCAACGTCTTCATCCAGCTCTCACCCACGTGGTCCAGGGACGAGAACGACGCGCAGTACATCACGGCCATCGACGATCCGACGGCGACGGCTTTCTACGGCAAGCGCTACATCTTCGGCTTCGTCAAGACGACGACCGTCTCTCTGGACACGCGGGTGAACTGGACGTTCACGCCGAACCTGACGCTTCAGCTCTACGCCCAGCCGTTCATCGCCAGCGGCGACTACACCTCGTTCCGTGAGTTCGCCAGGCCCCGCAGCATCGAGAAGCTCGACTTCGGCGAGGACGTGGGCACGGTGACCTACGACGAGACGGCCAACACGTACCGGATCGATCCCGACGGCACCGGGGCGGCCGCCCCGTTCACCCTGGACAATCCGGACTTCACCAACACCTCGCTGCGCGGCACGGCGGTGCTGCGATGGGAATACCGCCCGGGCTCCACGCTGTACTTCGTGTGGACCCAGCACCGCTCCGGCTACGACCCGGTGGGGAGCTTCGACCTCGCCGGCGCCCGCTCGGCGATCTTCGGGGACCGGCCAACCAACGTCTTCCAGATCAAGGCGACGTACTGGCTTGGGAGGTAGGAAATCTACTCCGCCCGAAGGGCCTCCACCGGGTCCACCCGACAGGCCCAGCGGGCGGGTACGTAGCAGGCCAGCAGCGACACCACTCCCAGCACCAGAGCAATTCCCGTCAGGATGGTGGGGTCGGTCGGCGAGATCCCGAACACCAATCCCCGTAGGAAGCGGGCAAGGAGCAAAGCACCCGCGACCCCGGCGACGATTCCGACGGAGGTGAGCCCCGCCCCCTCCCGGAGCACGAGCGACAGGATCCTGCCACGGTCGGCGCCCAGCGCCATGCGGATACCCAGCTCCGCGGTCCGGCTGCGAACGGCGTAGGCGATCACGCCGAAGAGCCCCGTCACGGCGACGAGAATCGCGATGACCGCGAAGGACGTCATGAGGAACACCACGAAGCGGGTGGGCGCCATCGACTGTCCCACCCGGTCCTCGAGGCTCGTGACGTTGTAGGGGACCAAAGTGGGATGCACCCC
>JASFRY010000513.1:0-3644 GCA_050114675.1 Gemmatimonadota bacterium
ATGCGAGTACACGGCTCCTACGGGGTTATTCGCCAGAGACTTGTCCTTCACGAAGATGGTGGTCACCGGCGCCTGGCTCTCCTTGCTCATGACGCTGTCCGCCCCGACGCACAGGCCCACGAGCACATTCAGGTCCGTCCCCGCCGCGTTCAGCGCCGCGGCTTGGGTCACCGGATCGCAAGCCGCCACACTGCTCTCACCGGAGAGCGGACTCGGCCGGGGCCCAGAGGAACGTGAATCCGAACCCCGGATCCCCCGCACCTTGCAGCACACGGGGACAACCTCGAAGAACCGACGCAGGACGCCCGTGAGCACCGAGGCAGGCTCCAGGAGGTCCACGCAGAAGGCGACGCCCAACTTCGTGTATCCCATCTCCAGCGCGAAGTAGACGAGCTCGGCGAGACGGCAAAGCGTCCGTTCCTCCTCGCACGCAACGTCCCAGGTAGCCTCCAGCATCTTCTCGAAGCCGACGTCGGCAACGGGAAATGGAGTGGAGAGCCAGGGGCACGGTTCGGCCCGCAGGCATACACGGTCTGGGCACGCGAGACAGTCGAGAGGACGACGGCGGCCTTCTGCGAGCTCCGTTCTGCGGGCGTTCTCCTCGGCACCTTCCTCCGCCTCGGGAGGACCGCCCTCGGAGGCGAGGCCGAACCCGGGATGCAGGCCTCCGCGCCTCAGCGCGTCCACAACCTCCTGCGCCGTGCCGGCCACGTTGTCGATGACCTCCACGGCCTGGGACTCCACCGTCTCGCGGCTGGACCGGCTGATGCCCCCACAAACCAGGGCGTCCACTTCTTCATCGCTGAGGATCCGGGTCACGTCCATCCATGTGGCCCTCTCGAGAGGCACCGAGGACTGCTCCAGGATTCTCCTGTGCTTCACAGTGATCAGGAGCACTGAATCCGCGATGGTGCACCGAGGGGCGACCCTCTGATCCAGGATGGGGATGCCAAAGCGCATGGTTTCAACCCGGAGGCTCATTGATCCACCGTCCGAGAGAGCAACTCCCATGCCGAGGCTCCGAAGGGTCCCCAAGCCCCCCCGTCCTTTGCGGGGAAGCGCGTCGGGGTGTCGCACGCGGCGTCGCGTTGCGACGTGATGTCGCAACGCCTGCAACGCCCAGGGGCTCGTGGAGCCGGCGATTCCACCGAGCGGATGGTCCTCCACGACCACGCGGAGGACCATTGCCCGACGGCGAAACATCAGCGACTCCGAGGGGAGGCGCGACACTGGAGACGCTGGTTGGACGGGACGGCATGCCGGCCCTGGTATGTCCTTTGCCCTGGATGCAAGTGAGAGAGCATCCGACAAGGCTCAAGCGCATGCCCACGACTACCCTACCGCTGGACCAAGCGCCCGCCGAGTCTCCGGCGCGGCGTGCCTTTCCCTACCACGTCCTGGAGCGGCCGGACGACCATCTCGTGGACCGCTTCCTGGAAGCGTTTGCCCAGGTGCTCGAGTACAGCGACTACAAGCCGCTCCTGGACAGCTACTGCAGGTCCACCGCGAAGTGCAACCGCTGCGCCGTGGCCTGCCCCATCCTCCTGGCGTCGGGGGACCCTCGTGACATCCCCTGCTACCGCACGAACCTCCTCCTCGACACCTACAGGCGCTACTTCACGCTGGACGGTTGGGTCCGCTCGCGATTCACGAAGCCCTTCGAGCTGACGGAAGACATCATCGACGAGATGGGGGACGTCTTCTACCGATGCACGGTGTGCCGTCGCTGCACCCGCTCATGCCCCCTGGGCTTCGACCACGGACTCATCACCCGCCTCGGACGCTACCTGCTGAGCCTCGTGGGAATCGTGCCCAAAGCGCTCCAGGTCAGCGTCCAGGAACAGCTCGAGGGAGAAACCCACAACACCTCCAAGGTGCCTCGGGCCGGCCTCCTGGACGTGCTCTCCTTTCTCTCGGAGGAGATGGAGGAGAGCCTGGGCGTGGAGGTGGAGTTTCCCACCGACAGAATGGACCGGGACTACGTGTTCTTCTGCGCCGTGAGCGACTACCTCATGGAGCCCGACACCCTGATGGGGAACGCCGCCGTCCTTTATGCGGCCGGCGACTGGGATCGCTGGACCATCGGGCTGTGCAACTACGACGGGATCAACTACGGGCTCTTCTACAGCGACTGGCACCTGGAGAACATCATCAAGCAGCTCGTCTCCGAGGTGGAGCGTCTCAGAGGTCGCAACATCCTCATCGGAGAGTGCGGCCATGCGTCGCGCGCGGCCCACGACTTCATCCCGACCTTCATGGGCAAGCGGGCCCCGCCGGTGATGAACTTCATGGAGTACACGCTGGACTGCTTGCGCGCGGGGAAGATCCGTCTCGACCCGGAAATCATCACAGAGCGGGTCACCTACCACGACCCGTGCAACCTCGCCCGCTCGGGCTGGATCGTCGATCAGCCGCGGGAGATTCTCCGGAGCTTCGTGCGCGACTACGTGGATATGACTCCGAAGGGCGCCGACAACTACTGCTGCGGGGGTGGAGGCGGACTCGTCTCCATCGACGAGCTGCACGACTATCGCATGGAAATCGCCGGCAAGATCAAGGCCGAGCAGATCGCCCGCACCGGAGCCGACATCGTGGTCGCTCCCTGCGCCAACTGCAAGAAGCAGCTCAAGGAGCTCGTGGAGCACTACGAGCTGCCCTGCACGGTCATGGGCCTTCACGACCTGGTGCTCAAGGCGATCGAGATCCCCGGCGGAAAGTCTCCCGCCGAGCGCATGGAAGAGGCGGAGCTCTTTGCCATCTGAGTGCGAGGAGGACGAGCGGCATGAGCGTCGACAACTGGATCGAGTTTGCCAAGGGCCCTCTCTTCGCCATCACCTTCCTGGTCATGGTCCTGGGCCTGGGACGCCAGATCCTCCTCCAGCTCTACTTCCTCGGGGTCAAGAAGGGACGGCGCCTGAAGCGCGTCCCCTGGAGGGCCCTGACACGGGAGACCCTGGGCTGGGCGGTGCCGGTCCGGCACATCGAGCCCGGCACCGGCCTCTTTTCCACCGCGTCGTATCTCATGCACGTCGGGCTCCTGATCGTCCCCGTCTTCCTCGTCGATCACGTAGTTCTCTGGGAGAGCTTCCTGGGAATCGGCCTGCCGTCAATCGGAAAAGACACGGCCGACGTCCTGACCCTGCTCACCATCGCGTGCGGTCTCCTCCTGTTGGGGTTCCGGATCTTCAGGGCCCGGCACCGGCTGGTGAGCCGTCCATCGGACTACGTCCTCCTGCTGCTGGTCCTTCTGCCCTTCCTCTCGGGGTACCTGGCATCCCATCCCGCCGTGAACCCGTGCCCCTGGAACGTGATGATGCTGACGCACGTGCTGAGCGCGGAGCTTCTCTTCATTGTGACGCCGTTTACCAAGCTGGCCCACGTGGTCCTGTTCTTCTTCGACCGCATCTCGGCGGTCCACTGGCAGCTCAGGCCTGGGGCCGGCGACAGGGTGGCGGAGGCGTTGTACGGGGAGGAGGTGAAGATCTGATGCGGGCGATCCTGGTGGACGTGACCCGGTGCACGGGATGCGAGCGGTGCGTCGATGCCTGCGTGGAGAAGAACGGGGCAGACCCAATGAAGGCGCAGATCGACCGGCTCGTCAGCGCGGACGGCCTGTCGGAGAACCGTCTGCTGAGCATCACCCA
>JASFRY010000514.1:0-3631 GCA_050114675.1 Gemmatimonadota bacterium
CCGGAGCGCCGGCGACGTGCACATCTACGGGAATCCACACCTTACCACCGACCCCCTGCGCACGCTCCAGGTGGCCCGCAACATCACCACGGGGCTGAAGCGGGTGGCTCCGGATCGGGCCGCCACATTCGAGGCCGGGCTGGAGAAGTTCCAGGACAAGATCTATCGCAAGCTCTACGGGGACCGTCTGGTGGAGCTCATCGGCGGGCCGACCCTGGAGCAGCTCTCCCTGGGCGGCACGCTGTTCCAGTTCCTGGACAAACAGCAGTACGAGGGTCATGCCCTCACCCAGGAGCTCGGTGGCTGGCTCAAGCAGGGAGAGGGATTCCGCGGCAAGCAGATGATCTGCTACCACAAGAACTGGGCCTACCTGGAGGACCGGTTCGACGTGACCTGCGCCGACTACATCGAGGCGAAGCCGGGAATCCCCCCGACACCGGGGCACGTTGCCCAGCTCATCGAGCGCATGAAGAGCGAGAAGATCCACGTGCTGTTCGCCGCGTCGTACTTCGACAGGGAGAAGGTGGAGACGGTGGCGAAGCGGGCCGGCGCGACGCTGGTCCAGGTCCCCATGGAGCCCGGAGTGCGCCCCGGGATGGACGACTACTTCTCCCTGGTGGACGCGTGGGTCTCCGGACTCGCCGCGGCATTCTCTGGTAGCTGACCCCCACGGACCGAAGGGAAAGAGCCATGCTCGACCTCATGATTCCGCCCGTGGTGGCGGCGCTGGTGATCCTGTCCATCCACGCCTACCTGGGCCTGCATGTCATCGCCCGGGAGGTCATCTTCGTGGACCTGGCGTTCGCGCAGATCGCCGCGCTGGGCACCACGGTAGCGCTCCTCATGGGCATCCCCCTGGGCACGACGACCTCCCTGATCTTCGCGCTGGGCGCCACGCTCATCGGCGCGCTCCTCTTCAGCTTCACCCGCATGGAGGGCTCGGCGGTGCCCCAGGAGGCCATCATCGGCATCGCCTACGTGGTGGCGTCCGCCGCGGTGATCCTGCTGGCGGGGATGACGCCGGAAGGTGCGGAGCACATCAAGGAGACCTTGACGGGGACGCTCATCTGGGTTGGATGGGCCGAGATCGGGAAGATGGTGGCCGCCTACTTGGTGGTGGGGATCTTCCACTTCGTGCTGCGGCGCTACTTCCTGGCCGTGTCCTTCCATCCCGACAAGGCGGAGAAGGTGCGGCTGTGGGACTTCCTCTTCTACCTCTCCTTCGGAATCGTCATCTCCTTCTCCGTCGAGGTGGCGGGGGTGCTCATGGTGTTCAGCTCGTTGGTGATCCCCGCGGTGATCGCCTTCTTCTTCACCGACCGCTTCGGCGCCGCCCTCATGGTGGCCTGGGGATCGGGCGCGCTGGCCATCATCGCCGGCATCGGCGCGTCTTTCTACTGGGACCTGGCCACCGGACCCCTGCTGGTATGCTCGTTCGGACTCATGCTCGTGATCGCCATGGGTCTGCGGCCCTTCCTGGGCGTCCATCCCGGGTCGCGCATCCAGGTCAAGACCCTCATGGACGAGGGGGTCGCTGCAGACTGACGGCGGCCTCGGCCGGACCCTCGGGGCGCTTCCGCGGAGCATGGGAGCGCCCCGCGCCGCATCCAGGGACTACGTCAACCGCGACGGAAGGCGCGGAGGAACGCCAGGTTGGCCAGGTCGGCCGCCTCGGGGTCGTCGCCCTTGGGCGTCTCCAGGATCTTGGGGACGTGGCGGAGTGAGGCATCGATCATGAGGCTGCGGAACGGTCCCGAACCCAGGGTCCCCTCCCCGAGCGTCTCGTGGCGGTCCTTCCGGGAGCCCAGCGGGTGCTTGGAGTCGTTGAGGTGGAGGAGGCCCAGGCGCTCCCGACCCAGGGCGGCGTCGTAGGCCCGCCATACGCCCTCGTAGTCCCCGGCCAGGTCGTACCCGGCCGCGTACGCGTGGCAGGTGTCCACGCACACGCCCACTCGATGGCGTACCGAGGCCGGGATCTCCTCCAGGATGGCCGCCAGATTCTCGAAGGAGGCGCCCACCGTGGTCCCGCTCCCGGCCGTGAGCTCCAGGAGGACCCGGGTGGGCCCCTCTCCCACTTCCTCCAGAGCCAGGGTGATGCCCCGGGCGTTGGCGCGGATCCCCCGTTCGACGTCGCCGTCGGTGGCGTTCCCCGGGTGGGTCACCAGGAAGTCCAGCTCCAGAGCGGTGCAGCGCTTCAGCTCCCCGGAGAAGCAGGTCAGGGAGCGTCCCCAGAGTGCGCGATCGGGAGACGAGAGGTTGATGAGGTAGGAGTCGTGCGCGCCGGCGACCCGCACGGCGTGCTCACTGCGCGAAGCCTTGAAGGCCTCCACGGTGGCCGCGTCCACGACGGGCTCCGCCCACCGGTTGGGCTGCTTCGTGAAGAGCTGGAGGCACGCTGACGCGATGTCCCGCGCCCGGGCGGGCGCGTTCTGGACTCCGCCCCGGGTCGATACGTGAGCGCCCAGCTCGTCGTCGGTCGGTTTCATGCCGCAAGGTGGGCAAACTTTGCCGCTCCCGGAACACCGTGCCCCCTTCCGGGCGGACGGCGCCCCCTTGGACGGCACGGAAGGAAAACTTCCAAGACACTATGCGATAACGATTTATCCCTGCGCCCCCCGCAGTGGGTGCCAGGATGACCCACATCGGCACAGCCCTTGTTCCCTTGCGTCCCGTTCGCCCCGACCGGTGCCCGAGACTCCAGAACAGGAACCTGCTCCATGCGTGTCGCAGCCGACGGCTTCATCGACGTCAGTGACGGTCGAAAGGTCCGTACCCCCGGGCTGTCCGAAGAGACAAACGTGGATCCCATGCCCGAGGCCGAGGCCCTTTCCTTCCTGTTGTCGCACAGCTTTCCGGGTCACCGGCGCATCGTGCGCTCCATGACCGAGACGGAGCGCAAGCGCATCCGCGTGGCAGCGTGGGCCGATTCCATCTCGGAGCGCATGGGCATCGTGGACCGGATCTGGCGGGCCATCACCGAGCCGGTGCTGCTCACGAAAGACCCCGGGGGAGAATATCTGGTACAGATCGTGCAGTATGGTCACTGGGCATACCCGGTGTACCTGGACGGCGGTGCAACACGCGTCCTTCCACCGGGTGGAGTCCCGGTGGGCGAGGTCCGTGCCCGCAAGCAGGAGGTCCTCCAGCTGAGCCGGAAGACCGCCTGAGGAAAAGACACCGGCGCCGCCCGACGAGGGTGGCCGGACGACGCCGGATACGGTGTGCCCATGCCCGATAGGGGCTGGGCCTCACGCCCTGGGGGGGGCGTGCCTGGTGGCGGCAGGCGTCAGCCTGCCGTCACTTTTTTTGCCCCCCGCCGAGCTCCCGCGGCCCCCGGGCCGCTACTCGGGCAGTCCCGGCTCCGTCATGCCTCGGACGTCCAGAGCGTCGTCGATCTTGTCCTCCGGGATGAGGCCCTCCCTGAGAACGATCTCCCGGACGCTCTTGTGCTCCTTGCTGGCCGTCTTGGCCACCACAGCGGCCTTGTCGTACCCGATGTAGGGATTCAACGCCGTCGCGATGGAGGGGTTGAGCTCGAGAAGCGCCTGGCAGCGATCCTCGTTGGCCTCGATCCCCACCACGCACCGGTCGGTGAACGCCCGGGCCGAGTTGGCCAGCAGGGTGACGGACT
>JASFRY010000515.1:0-3627 GCA_050114675.1 Gemmatimonadota bacterium
TGGTCCACCTGGGTGGTGGTGAGCCACGCCACCAGGACGCCGTTGGACGGCGCCTCGAGCCCCTGCAGTTGGATGCTCACGTCGTACACGTAGGAGCCGTCGGGGCCCAGAGCCACGCCGAAGGGTGACGGCTCGAAGGTCACGTGCCCCGTACCGGTGGCCCGGGCGCTCCCCGGGAGCTTCTTGGTGCTCACCAGGTCCACCGCATAGAAGGGCGGACCCGGGGCGTCGGAGGCCGTGCGCTCCCAACGTCCCCGGGGCACGTCGCCCGCGTCGACGCGGGGAATGGGCTCCGCCCCGGCGGAGCAGAAGAGCGCCGCCACCTCCGTCGCGGCGGCAGCGGGCACGGGCCCGCCACTCCCTTCGTCACCAGCGACGTCGGCGGGGTGCGGCCCGGTGGCGCCGAGCGCCGTCGCGGCGCCCAGCGCCACCAGGACCGAGACCACGGCGCGAGACACTACTGCCCGTCTCCCGACCGCTCGTAGACCACCTGCCCGCCGACGATGGTGTAGAGCACCTGCGTGCCCAGGATCTCCTCGGCGGGAATCGTCATGATGTCCCGGTCCAGCACGGCCACGTCGGCCATGTAGCCGGGCTTGAGCATGCCCTTCTCGTTCTCCTCGAAGGCGGCGTAGGCCCCGTTGGTCGTGTAGGTCTGGAGCGCCTGCTCCCGGGTCAGCGCCTCGTCGGGATAGAACACCGAGTCGGTGCCCACCATCTCCCGGGTGACCGAGCAGTGGAAGGACGCGAAGGGGTCGATGTCCTCCACGGGCACGTCGGTGCCGTTGGTCACCACGGCGCCGGTCTGCCAGAGGGTCTTCCACATATAGGCGCCCTCCTTGGCCCGCTGCTCCCCCAGGCGCGGCGTGACGTAGGGTGCGTCGGAGCAGGCGTGGATCCCCTGCATGGACGCGATGATGCCAAGTTGGGCGAAGCGGGGGATGTCCTGGGGGTTCAGGTGCTGGGAGTGCTCGTCCCGCCAACGCAGCGTGTCGCCGCTCACGCCCTGCTCCTGGAAGACCTGCTCGAAGACGTCCAGCGTCTCTCGGTTGGCCCGGTCGCCGATGGCGTGGACGGCGACCTGGAAGCCGTTCCGGAGCCCGATCTCCGCGATCTCCTTGATGCGGTCCATCTTGGTGACGTTGAGCCCCGTGCTGTTGGGGTCGTCGCTGTAGGGCTCCAGCATCCACGCGCTGCGGGAGCCCAGGGCCCCGTCGGACGTGACCTCGCCGATGGCCCGCACCGTGAGATGGCCGTCGGCGTAGTCGACCATGCGATGGGCGGCCAGGTTGGCCTCGTTGTCAGGCGTCGCCTCACCCTGGCTCACCAGGATGTAGAGGCGGATGGGAAGATCGCCGGCGTCGGCCATCTTCTTGATGCCGTCGATGGTGGCCAGGGACTCCCCCATGTCCTGAAAGCTGGTCACGCCGTTCTCCAGGGCATTCTGGGCTGCCAGGTGCACCTGCTCCTGGAAGTCCTCCTCCACCTGCTCGGGCGTTCGGTCGGCCCGAGCCTGGGCAAGGGCGCGACGGACCAGGCCGCTGGCCGCGTCCACCAGGATCCCGGTGGGCCGGCCGCGACCGTCCTTGATGATCTCACCGCCCGAGGGACTCGGAGTGCTGGCCGTGATGCCCGCAGCTTCCAGCGCCGCGGCGTTGGCGATGCTGGCGTGGCCGCTGGCATGGGTGAGGACCACCGGGTTGTTCGGCGCCGCCTCGTTCAGCAGGTCGTTGGTCTGGAAGCCCGCTACGACCCGGGGCGGCGGGCTGTCCCACTTCTCCTGGTGCCAACCGCGGCCCAGGATCCATTCTCCCGGCTCGGCGTTGGCGGCGGCCTCCCGCACCTGATCCACGATCTCCTGCCAGGTGTGGGCGTGCATCAGATTGAGCTGGGTCAGGGAGCTGCCCAGCCCCATGAAGTGCCCGTGGGACTCGATGAACCCCGGAACGGCCAGCTTGCCGCCCAGGTCGACGACCCGGGTGTAGGACCCCACGTACTTGTCCATGTCTCCGTCGGAGCCCAGGGCCAGGACCTTGCCGTCGGCCATGGCCATGGCCTCGGCCTGGGGATTGTCCGGGTCCATGGTGACGATCTTGCCGTTGCGCAGGATCAGATCGGCAGATGGACCCGACGGGCCGCAGGCGGCGGCCACGAGGAGTGCAGCGAAGGCGGTGACGACGCGGTGTCTCATGGGGTGATGCCTCCTACTCGCTGATGGGCCGCTTCACGGGGCCCGTGTCCCACTTCTGGGCAGATGAGATATCGGGGTAGCCCCAGTCCTCGCCGTTCCAGCCCTGGAACCCGTCCATGCGGAAGGTCCAGAGGCCCGTGCTCATGTCGCTGATGACGATGAGCCCATCTTCGTTGCGCACGTCCACGCCGAAAGCGCCGTTGAACTGGGAGTAGCGATCCGTGTTCGGGGGTCCGATGTAGGTGTCATAATAGCCCACCGGAACCGGGTTCGCCGGATCCTGCAGGTTGAAGATCTGGAGCCCGTCCAGGTAGCCGGACACGAAGATGTAGGGCCAGCGTACCTCGTGGTTGTGCACCAGGTGCTGCCAATCGGCCGTGAAGGCCGAGATGGGGTTGCGGATGTTGGTGACCTCACCGTCCAGCGCCGGCTTCAGATCGAAGATCCGCAGCGGGGCGTACTGGTACTCCGTCTCGGCCACAACGTACCGGCCGTCCGGGCTGGGCGTGAACGTGTGGCCGTACGACACGCCGCTGATGCCCGTGAGGGTCACCAGGAGCTTGGGGTTCTGGAGGTCGGTGATGTCGTAGATGTAGTACCCGCCGGTGCCGCCGCCGTAGAAGCGGTCCTGGCCCGAGTCGGGGTGGTAGCCCACGTAGAAGTCGTGATAGCCGCGAGAGCCCCCCCGGCCCATGGTGGACTCGGGGATGGGCACGCGGGCGACCCGGGCGTTCTCCACGTCGCCGCTCACCACCTTGCCCAGGTCGTACACATTGGCGTATGGGCCGCTGACGGTGGTGAAGAGGTACACCCCGCCGTTGGAGTGCTTGTAGATGAAGATGTTGTGGAAGCCGCCGGGGTTGTCGGGCTCACGGATGCGGGCGACCTCCTTGACCTTGGTGGGGTCCGGGAGTCCCGTGACGTCCAGGATCACCGCCCCCAGGTCGTGGTCAGGCCCGCCCTGACCGAACTGGAGCGACTGCACGATGTAGTAGCGGTCGCCGATCTTGAAGTGCTTGGCGTCCATGCCGCCTGTGCGCTGGTGCAGATCCTGGTTCTCGATGCGCCAGCGGTAGATGACTTTCGGGTGCTCGGGGTCGGCGATGCTCAGGATGTCCAGTCCCTTGGGGCCCTCGTCGCCGTAGACCATGCGCGAGACGTAGACGTAGGGCCGGTCCATCTCCTGCTCCACGTCGATGTCGGCCACCGACAGGCGGGGGCCGAGGGGCGTGTGCCCCAGGACCTGGATGTTTTCGCTCCCCCGCTTCATGGGGGTCCAAGGGGTCTGCTGTGCGGAGGCGGAGGCGGCCAGCACCGCCGAAGCCATGAGCGCGAACAGGGCGCGCGAACGGGTCACCAGCATGGGGCAGCACCTGGTGCGGGGAGTAGATGTTCGGACGGCCGGACAAGGTGGGCCGGGGAGTGCCGGCCGGGCA
>JASFRY010000516.1:0-3622 GCA_050114675.1 Gemmatimonadota bacterium
GGGGGAGGCCCGGGGCAGCCCGGTGGTCCGTGCGCTGCGCCGGCGAGGGGTGCGCCGCCTGGAGCTCCTGGTGCTCACCCACCCAGACCTCGACCATGTCGGAGGCGCAGCGGGCGTGCTGAGCGCCTTGGAGGTGGGGGCCGTCCTGGAGCCGTCGCAGGCCACCGGAAAGGAGGCCTACGTCAGCCTCCTGCAGACCGCAGCGGCTCGGGGAGTCCCGTGGCTGCGCGCCGCGGCGGGCCAGCGGTTCGACCTCGACGGGATGGCCCTCGCGGTGCTCCATCCCGACACGGCGGCCCCGAGGGAGGGCCACGCGGGGACCGACACCAACGCCGCGTCGGTGGTCCTGGCCGTGCGCTACGGCGACTTCGACGCTCTCCTCACCGGGGACGCCCCCCGGGAGGTGGAGCGCGCCGTGCTCGGCCGCGTCAGCACCACCCTCGAGGTCCTGAAGGTGGGCCACCACGGGAGCGCCACGTCCACCGACTCCCTCCTCCTGGCCCACGCCCATCCCCGGGTCGGGCTGGTGTCCGTGGGGAGGGGAAACCGGTACGGGCATCCTTCGCCGTCGGTCATGGCGCTCCTCCGCCGCGCCGGGGTGGAGCTCCACCGCACCGACCGCGAGGGGACCCTCACCGTCCTGGGCCGAGGCGACGGCTCTTTCCGGGTGCGCGGGGCCCGTCCCCACGGTGCGGAGGAGCGTTGACCCCCGGGGGCCGCTCCTCCTAAGCTCCGGGGCGCCCGCTGTGCTCCCGCAAGGCCGATCCCATGAACGAGACCCACGTCGTCACCATCTCGCGCTTCATCGTCGATCAGGAGCGCAAGTTCCCCGAGGCCACCGGCGCCTTCACCAACATCCTCCACGACATCGCCCTGGCCGCCAAGGTCATCTCCCGGGAGGTGAACAAGGCCGGCCTCGTGGACATCCTGGGCCGCACCGGCGAGGAGAACGTGCACGGCGAGCAGGTCCAGAAGCTGGACGTCTTCGCCAACGATGTCCTGTACCGGGCGCTGGATCACACCGGCCACATCGCGGTCCTCGCCTCCGAGGAGAGCAAGGAGCCCATTCCCATCCCCGAGCGGTTCCCCGCAGGGGACTACGTGGTCATGTACGATCCCCTGGACGGCTCGTCCAACATCGACGTGAATGTCTCCATCGGGACCATCTTCTCCATCCATCGCAAGATCAGCTCCGGGGAGCGGGGCACCCTGGAGGACTGCCTCCAGCCCGGGTCCAGACAGCTAGCGGCCGGGTATGTCCTGTACGGGTCGTCCACCATGCTCGTCTACACCACGGGCGCCGGGGTCCACGGATTCACCCTGGACCCCTCCATCGGCGAGTTCCTCCTCAGCCACCCCGACATGGAGATCCCCGAGCCTCCCTCGAAGACCTATTCCATCAACGAGGCGTACTTCGACCGCTGGTCCCCGGGGCAGCAGCGCCTGGTGAGCCACATGAAGGGGGAAGGGGGCTTCGGATCGCGCTACATCGGCTCCCTGGTGGCGGACGTGCACCGCACCCTCCTCCAGGGTGGCCTGTTCATGTATCCGGCGGACGCGAAGAGCCCCGAAGGAAAGCTCCGTCTGGTGTACGAGGCCGCCCCCATGGCCATGATCGTGGAGCAGGCAGGAGGACGCAGCAGCGACGGTCGGAAGAGCCTCCTGGACGTGACCCCCACGGCGCTCCACCAGCGCACTCCGGTCTACCTGGGATCGAGGGCATTCGTCGAGCTGGCGGAGCGGTTCCTGGCAAAAGATGCAGAAAACTGATAATCAACAGTTTTCTGAGGGTACCCGAATCTCCGGCAGGCATCGTATCTCATTGATTTACAATTACTTACATATGTTGACATGGTGGCACCGATCTTGCTCTCCACCCTGCCGGTCACAAGTGTCCGTTTCCGGACACTCCTTCACCCTTCATGGGATAGGGCACATGAAGCGTATCAAGTACTTTGCTCTCGCAGCGCTCGTAGCGTTCGCTGCCTGTAGTGAGGGGAGCACGACGGATGTCACCCCCACCCCCACAGGCACGATCTCGGGCCAGGTCACGATCGAGGGCGTAGGCGCGTCTGGAATCACCGTTACGCTGTCCAGTGGCGCGACCGCCACGACGGACGGCACCGGCAACTACAGTTTCGACAATGTAGAGGCCGGCTCGTACACGGTATCCGTCAGCGGCTTCGCCTCCGACGTGACGTTCTCCGCCTCCTCAAAGGCCGCGACGATCTCGACGTCGGGCCAGGTGGTCACCGTCAACTTCGACGGGTCGTACGTGCGGACCTCCGTCATTACCGGCCAGGTCGCCGCCGGCAGCTCCGGCCTCGAGGGTGTGACGGTCTCCATCGGCTCGTCCAGCACCACGACCGACGCCAACGGTCTCTACGCCTTCAGCGGCCTCAAGGCCGGGACGTACACGGTGTCGATCTCGGGTTACGACGCCGCGATGTACACGTTCCCCGCCACGTCGTATGACGTGACGGTCGCCGTGGGTGAGTCCAAGGTCCAGAACTTCTCTGGCCAGCTTCAGACCACGGCGAGCATCACCGGGACGCTCTTCGTCGACGAGAACGTCAAGAACGGCACCTACGACAGCACCGAGCAGCCCCTGGCCGTCGCCAACGTGACCATCACGCTGCAGAACGGCCTCAACGATCCGAATCCGCAGACGACCCAGACGGCCGCCGACGGGTCCTATTCGTTCACTGGGCTGGCGGCCGGCACGTACCAGATCTCCATCGCGGCCTCCGACACGACGATCATTCCCGCCAACTATGCTCTCGGCGGGGCGTCGTCCCAGATCGTGACCACCACCGCCGGGTCGGCCACTCCTGTGAACTGGCCCTTCAACATCGTCAGACAGACGGTGAAGGTGGGCGCCTTCCTCGGCCGTGATGCCGGTGTGGCGATGGTCGCCCCGATCACGGGTGTCACCATCGATCTGTACCCGACGGAGGCAGACCTCAACGCGCTGACCAACAAGCTCGGTACCGCCGAGACCGACGCGACCGGCTACGCCTCGATCGTGTTCAAGCGGTCCGACGAGAAGAGCCCCGCCGGTGGCGCGAGCGACAACATCGTGTTCGCCAACTACGTCTCGGCGCCTTCGGCCTTCTACACGCTCAACGGCGAGACCAAGCTGGAGATCGACTACGATCCCACGACCGCCGTCGCCACGGGCAATGACGTCTTCGACTTCATCTACACGCAGGTCGTTCTCGGCTTCGCTGGCCAGGAGATCGACGGCGACTCTCTGCCCGGCTGGGTGACGCACACCCGCGTGAACGACACGACGTCCACCACCGGGCAGGTGGTTCAGCCGCTGAACGCTCAGGGCATGACCTACGTGATGGTCAACTGGACGGGAAGCGTGAGCAGCCCCGATTCGCTGTACACGCGACTCACCCCGGCTCAGACGCTGAACGGCGGGCACGCATGGAAGCAGACGCCGATGCCCGACATGGCGACCACGAAGGGCAGCTTCCTCCAGTACAACTGGGACGGCACGGTCCTTCCGAGCGACACGGTCATGCTCGGCCATGCCGACGTGAAGTACCTGGACTCCGACGTCGTCCTGCGCTTGCACCGTGAAGCCGACGACACCGCCGGCTTCACCCTCGGC
>JASFRY010000517.1:0-3608 GCA_050114675.1 Gemmatimonadota bacterium
CCAACGAAAGCGAGCGGCCCCTGCCCGGTGCCGAGGTCACCCTCCGGCGAAGGGACGGCACATTCCTCAAGAAGCTGGCCGCAGACTCGCTGGGGAAGTTCGAGTTCGTGGTGAGCCGCCAGGCCGGAGTGCGCATCCAGGCCCAGCATATCGGCTACAAGACCAACACGACCCCGGTGCTGTATTTCGACCGGCACCGCTTCATCGAGGTGGAGGTCCGCCTGGACACGGAGGCGATCCTCCTCGCGCCGCTGGAGGTCATCGTCTGGTCGGACGTGGATCGCAGCCCCCTGCTGGACAACTTCCGGCAGCGAAGGTCCACGGGATTCGGCACCTACATCACGCGGAAGGACATCGAAGCCCGGCGCCCCATGTACACGTCCGACCTGCTGCGGACCGTCCCGGGCATCGAGCTCATACGGGAAGGCACGGGCACGCGCCCCCGGATCGAGCTGGCTCGAGGTGCGGGCAAGTGGTGCCGCACCCAGATCTTCGTGGATGGGATGCTCATGAACCGCCAGGGCCCGGGACCGGAGATCGATGTGCGGCTCGACGACCTGGTGTCGCCCGGCTCCATCGAGGGGATCGAGATCTACAAGGGTCTCAGCTCGATCCCGCCCGAGTTCCTCAACGCCGACTCCCAGTGCGGCGTCATCGCCGTATGGACCCGTCGAGGCGGGACGGGGGAGGCCAGCAGGTAGGGTTCCGCCGGCCTCCCTCACCCTGCTGGGCTCAGGAGCCCGGCGCCTTGGTGACGATGATGATGGCGGCGGCGATGTGGCGACCCGATCCCAGACCCGGAAGGGTGTTCATGGCCTCCTGGCCGTCCATCCACCGGAGCTCGTAGGCGATGGTGGGGCCCATCTGGGCCAGGACTTCTTCGTTGCCCAGATACGTCTGGTTCTGGTAGACGGCGATCTCCGTGCTCATGCCGAAGCTCCGGCCACTTGCGCGGACGTTGAGCCACCGTGGGCGCAGACGCTTCACGATGTCGTAGAGGTTCCGGACGCCCTGGTTCTGCTCGGCGTTCACGATCTCTTCTCGGCTGATCACGTTGGGGTCGACCCCCTGCGACGCCTTGGTCGTGGCGCAGCCGCTCATGAGCGCGGCGGCGGCGACCAGGACGAACGTGCTCTTTCGCATTCCCTTCATCACGTTTCCTTCTCCGTTGCCCTGCGAGTGAATTTGGGGGGGTCTTCCTCAGCGCGGCGGCAGTCGGAGCAACCCGCCCACGCTGAACCCTCGGGGCGCGGTCTCGATGCCGAACTGGAAGCTGAGGAGTCGGCTCACACGGGTGATGCCACCGAACATGAGGTTCACGGTGGTCTTCTCGAGGCGGGGATCCTCCACCCAGAAGAAGCCGAAGAGCCCCTGCTGTCGGCTGGGGTCCCGGTACTCCTGGTAGCGCTTGCGGATGGCGTAGCCTCCGCCGGCATACACCATCAGGGTTTGGGTCACGGGTCGGAGGAGCGCCACGTTGAAGCTCCTCCACGAGTTGTCCTCTTGACCGGGCTGGAGCCCCTCGATCTGGCTCTCGGCCTGGTAGGCGGTCATGTCCGGGTTGAACGTGTTGTCCTTGGCGGGGCTCTTCAGGTCCCACTTGGTGTCGACGTAGATCCCCAGGCCTCCGAAGAGGGAGGTCATGGCGAAGGCGTTCACGCCACCCAGGAGGTCCGGAGGATCGGTCACGTAGCCCACGCCGAAGCGGGGGATGAGAGAGGCCTGAGCCGACGCCTGGGCAGGCCAGGCGACGTACGTTCCCAGGATGAGAACGGCAGACAGGAGGGTCGCGTTCAGAAAGCGCCGGGGCATGGAGAACCCTCGTGTACGAGGTGTGGCAAGTCGTTGGAAAATAGTACGATACGTATGAATCTTGTGGCTTTGTATCACGCTGTCCAGCGTGTGGATTGACACCGTTTGACCCCTCTCCTACCGTTCGAGTCGTGGATACGATCCTCTGTTGTACGTCTCTCGCTCGACGGGCCCTTGGCGGCTGCGGGACAGCCCTTCTTGTCGCCCTCCTCGTGTCGAGCGGATGTTCCTCACCGACCGCGCCCAGCATCACCACGTGGAGCGGAACGCTGACCCCGCGCCCTCCGGCTCGCGTGGCCGGCAACGTGGGGGCTGTTTCCCGGTCCGGTCAGACCAGCGCCTCCATCCAGCTCGAGGGCGGTGATTCAGGGGTGGTGTACGCGTGGCGCATCCTGTCCGGCTCGTGCGCGAGTCCGGGAGAGGACGTGGTGGGCAAGGCCGTGTATCCCGAGATGACCACGGGTCTGTCGGGCACCGGCGAGGCCGAGGCCACGCTCGCGCGCGAGCTGGACTACCAGGGTACATACGCGGCGTGGGTTTTCCGGATTTCTCCTGCGGACGGCTCCGAGGCGGTGGCGGCCTGTGGGGAGATGGACCGGACCCGATGACGCAGGGACAGGAACAGGCCTGTCATGAAGCCGGTATCATCATCGTATGTAGGATGGGTGCTCGTGAAAGAATGGTGGCGGACGGGTCTGACAGGACCGCCGTTCACATACGTGGAGAGCATATGAAGCGGTATCGAGTCGTTTTGAGCCTGGGGCTGGCGCTTCTGGCGTTTGCGGGATGTTCGAGCCCCACCAGTCCACGTCTGCCCCAGCCGGACACGGGCAACAAGAAGCCCCCGCCGCCGGACCAGCCGGGCGTGGTGGCATGGTCTGGCCAGTCCGACGCTCCTCTGGCGCTGGGGATCTACCTGGCCTGAGTCCGGATCGCGCCGCGGCCTCTCCGGCGTTGCCGGCTGCGACGACAAGCAGAAAGGGGGTGGGCCCGTGCGGGCCCACCCCCTTCCTTTTCGGCTCACAGGAGCCGGCTACACGCTACTTCTCGTGCGGCCAGTTGTACGTGGAGCCGGGCGAAGCCATCTCGCCGCCGCCAGCACCGAAGGTGTAGCAGGGCAGGATGTTGAGCACCTGCAGCTCCTTGCAGGGTGCGGGGAACTGCAGAGGCGTCCCGTAGAAGAGGTCGCCCCACCCGCGTGCGTCGAAGTACCACGGCGCACCGAAGAGGCCCTGCATGTTGACCTCGATGCGCTTCTCCCACTTGAGCATCTCCAGGAGATCACCGCAGGTCCCGTCGGGCAGCTTGGGCACGCAGCTCGTGTTGGTTCCGGCTGCGTCGGTGGCGTTGAGGCCAGCCGCCGTGCGGGTCTTGTTGACGAGGGTCGCCGCTCCGGCCTTGTCGCCGTTGCGGTACAAGGCCTCGGCCTTGAGCAGGTCCATCTCCACCACGTTGATCTCGGCGTGGGTGAAGTCGTCCCACGAGTAGTAGTTCGCGAACCGGTCGTTGTGGTAGTAGGACCACCGCCACGTGCCCCGGTCCGGACGCTTCCACACCCCGGCGATGTCCGTGGGGTTGTCGAAGTACGTGCCCGGGTTGGCGTTCTGCTCCTCCACCGTGCTTCCCTGGGGGAAGCGGGTGTCGGGCGTGACGATGAGGACCGGCTCACCCCCGTAGTTGGGATCCTTCTCGCTGATGGGGATGTCCAGCCAGCGCTGGTAGTTGCCCGACTGGTCGGCCATGCCGTACACCCAGTAGGCCGCCTCGGACCACCCCGGGAACGTGCCGTAGTCGGT
>JASFRY010000518.1:0-3596 GCA_050114675.1 Gemmatimonadota bacterium
TCTGGCCGGACGGCTCTCTCTCAGGATGCAGATCCTGAATAGTGGAGGCGGCGGGAGTCGAACCCGCGTCCGCACTTGGGTCCTGCAGAGGCACTACGTGCGTAGATCACCGTGAAGTCTCACCCCGGCCGGCCAGTGATCAACCGGGTCCGGGGCCAGCTATCTGAGTTCTCGTCCGCTACCGCGACAGCGACGGCATCGCACCAGCCCGACTCATCGTCGCTTCAAGGACCGCCTCGGGCGGGCAATCCAGGAAACGGGCCAGTAACCGGTTAGGTTACGCGGCCAGCGCCAGATCAGTGTTGGCAGCTATGAAATTTCCCGAAGGTTTTGCGAGGATCCAGGAACCTCGGCACGCTCCTCCACAATCACCAAACACGTCGAAACCGTGACGCCCCCGGTGACGGGATGGGTCTGTCAAACATCCGTCGTGCTTCAATCTACCCCGGCGGCCCGGCCCCGGTCCATCTGTCCGTCGCCGCGGACCCCTCGCCTCAGCGGACCACTGTGATGCCGTGTGGGTCCCGGGTGTTGCAGTGGAACCCCTCGGTGGTCAGCCGACCCCTCACCCTCAGACCGCCGCGCGGGTCCCCTGCTCTTCCAGGTATCTCTCGAGCAGCCGCTCCACGTCCCGGAGCGACGTGGACTGGAAGAGCTCCGTCCGGAGCCGACGCCCGTCGGGGAGGCCCTTGGTATACCATCCCAGGTGCTTGCGGAAGTCCACGATGGCCCGCTCGGGATCACGCTCGAAGGCGATGGCATTGCGGGCGTGCTCCAGGCAGATCCGGAAGCGCTCCTCCACGTCTGGATCGGGCGGGATGGGGCGACCGTCCAGCGCTGCCCGTGCCTGGGCGAAGATCCAGGGATCGCCGTGGGATCCGCGGGCGATCATGACGCCGGCGCACCCGGTCTCGTCCCGCATGCGGCGGGCATCCTCGCCCGTCTTGATGTCGCCGTTGCCGATGACGGGGATGTCCAGGGCGTCGACCACGTCGCGGATCTCCTCCCACCGGGCCTCGCCGGAGTACATGTCCGCACGGGTACGGGGATGGAGGCAGAGGGCGACGGCGCCGGCTTCCTGGCAGCGGAGCGCGATGCCCACGGGATCCCGGGAGCCGGCGTCGAAGCCGCTCCGGATCTTCACGGTGGTGGGCAGGTCCGTGGCGTCGTCCACGGCCCGGATGATGCGCTCCACGAGATCCAGGTCACGGAGGCATCCCGAGCCTCCGTTGCGCTTCACCACCTTCTTCACCGGGCATCCGAAGTTGATGTCCACGAAGTCGGGGGCGTACACCTCGGCCACGAAGGCCGCGGCCTCTCCCATCTGGGCGGGGTCGGCCCCGAAGATCTGGATCCCGATCGGTCGCTCCGCCTCGTCGAAGCGAAGGTAGTCGTGGGACCGCCGTGTCCCCATGACGATCCCTGCCGCGCTCACGAACTCGCTCACCACGACGTCGGCCCCGAACCGGCGACAGAGCCTCCGGAACGGGGATTCGCTCACCCCGGCCTGCGGGGCGAGATAGAGGGGCGTGGTGGGCCCGCGGAGCAACTCGAGGAAGTGGGTCATGCGTAACCGGAAGGTAGGGACGGCGGGTCGGGAGGTGAAGCGGAACCGCAGCACCGCCGGCGCGCCTCGTTTGGGCTCACGAGCCCGCCCGTGTTAACATACATCGCTGTGCTCCTGTCACTGATCGAATACCGGATCGTCGGAGGCGATACATGCGGCTACGGGACCTCTTCACGGCAGACGTCGTGAAGCTCGACCTCCAATCCGAGTCCAAGGACGACCTGCTCAAGGAGCTGGTGGCCCTTCTGGGGCTCGACGAGAAGTCCGAAGCCATTCTCTTCAAGACCCTCAAGCGACGCGAGAACCTGGGCTCCACGGGTATCGGCAAGGGGATCGCCATCCCGCACTGCCGTTCGCTGGTGGTGAACCGCCTGCGCCTCGCGTACGGGCGGAAGCCGTCGGGCGTGGATTTCAACGCCATCGACGGGGCCCCGGTCCACAACTTCTTCCTGATTGTGGCCCCTCCGCTCGAGGTGTCGAACCAGTACCTGCCGGTCCTGGGCAAGATCGCCCAGTTTGCCAAGGACCCGGAGGTTCCGGAACGGCTTCTGGACCTGGATACGCCTGAACAGTTCCTGGATATTCTGGAGAAGACCGCTCCTTGACGGTTGCTGCCATGGATGCCCAGCTCACCATTCTGCTCGAGATCCAGGACCTGCGGTCCAAGGTCCGCGAGCTCAAGGCGGAGTCGGGGCTGGGAGCGTTTGAAGCGGATCATTTCGACCTCGACGTGGGCGCTGCGGTGGACGTGCTGGGCGCCAAGATCGAGGAGCTGGAAGCAAAGCTGGCCGACTCGGTGCACCGCCGCTACGCACGCATTGCAGGCCATGTGGAGCGGGTGGTGGTTCCGGTCATCGCCGGGACGTGCTACGGCTGCTTCGTGTCGGTGCCGGCGGCGACGGCGGGTGAGTCGGACCCGAATGCCGAGCTCCAGACCTGTGAGCACTGCGGCCGCTTCCTGTACTTTCTCGCCTGACACGGCTGGACCGTTTCCAGCGAAGAGGGGCGCCCCGCGCCGTGCGGAGGGCCCCTCTGTTCTGTCGGCCGAACGTACCCGTGCGCGCTACTTCAGCACGTACATCTTCCGCATCTGGCTCACGCCGTTGACCGTGAGCTGCATGAAGTAGATGCCCGACGCCACCTGACGTCCGGCCGTGTCCTTTCCGTCCCAGTAGGCCTCGTAGCGCCCGGGTTGGTAGTACTCGAGCTGCTGCAGAGGCTGCCCTTCACCCGCAGGATTCCCCAGGGCAACGGGGATCGCCACCATTTGCTGCAGCAGATTGTAGATGCGCAGCGAGACGGTCACCGAGTGCCCGTCGGCGAAGAGCTCCTCCGAGAGAACGAAGGGGATCTTCGTTTCCGGGTTGAAGGGATTGGGGTAGTTCTGTTCGAGCTTGAATCCACTCCCCCGCTCGGTCGGCGGTCGACCGGACTGCTGGGCAGAGAGGGTGGACGTGACGCCGAAGGAGAGGAGAAGGGCATACAAGACGCTCACAATGCGTCTCATCATGGCCCCGCACACTCCGGGTTGTGCTGTAACTGAGGATCGATCAAGGCGCTCCAGGTGTGAACGAACGCTTCAGCGACGCGCGCTTACCTCCATTGTACACCATGGTGCGAGCAAGGGTCAAGCATGGTGGCGGAGGTACGCGGCTCTGTTTCATGTCTTTGACGCGCGAGGGCCGCATTTCGTTGCCTGACAGCGCAATCCCGCGTTCCGGAGCACCTCTTCGACCCACCGGCGCGGCTACTCGGCCTCCCCGCCCTGCACGTCTCGAACCGGTCCCCTGCGGACGGTGATTCCACGCCCGTCCAGGTACATGAGGAGGGGCATGAGGTGTCGTCGGGACACGGGCAGCACCTCCCGGAAGTCCGTGGGGCCCAGATCCGAGCGTCCACCCAGCTTCTCCATGACGGCATCCTCCGCCTCGCGGAGACGATCCGCTGCGAAGAGGAGGCCGTCGTCCACGGTGGCCAGGGCTCCCCGGGCCTCCAGATGGCGCAGGAGCGCCTCCAGATCGTCGCGTGA
>JASFRY010000519.1:0-3595 GCA_050114675.1 Gemmatimonadota bacterium
CAGCGCATGACCGACTACATCGATGCCGCGTTCGGCTTCCTGCCCGTGCTGGAAGCGGTGGTGCAACCCGGCGGTGAGTCGTTGGGCCGCATCACGCTCAATACCGGCGTCGTGCTCTCGATCCGCGAGATCGACGTGGGCACCTCGGGCTGACCGGCCGAGGCTTCCTGCGACTCTGCTCTGACGTGGCGCCGGATCCCGTCGACGGTGTGATGGGCCGCTCGAGGCGAGCGTGGGCGTGTGCCCTGGTGGGCCTCCTCGCCTCGGGCCTCTTCGCCTTGGGATGCGCGACCACGGGCAGGGGCCATCGGTCGTCCGACTGCACTTCGGAGCTCGCGCCCGACACGGCGTCGCTGGAGGAGGTCGCGGACTCGGCGTCGTTGCGCCGTGACATCACCGACGTCTGGACCCCGGTCACGGGACGAGTGGTGGCCAGCCTCGTCTACGACTCCCTCGGGAGCCTGGACACGGCGCACGTGTGGTCCTCTTCGCCGTCGGATGTGGTACGACGGAGGCTCGAGAAGATGCTGATGGCGCACGCCCATGCTGCCGGATCGGCGGGGCAGCGGGTCTACCTCTTCGTGGGAGACGAAGGAGGGCCCAAGCTCCGACGGGTACCGGGCCTGAGGACGTGCTTGCCGCGAATGCTCCACACGGAGCGCCTGGCCCGGAGTCTTCGTGCGGAAGCGCGGAGCCTTGGCGTCTCCTATATGACGCGGGTGGACGTGCTCGTGTTCGTGCGCGGGGACGGGCGGGTGGGGGAGGTGCGTGTGGACAAGACGTCAGGCAATCCGGCAGTCGACGAAGCCGCCCTCCGCGTTCTTCGAGATGCGGCCTTCGCGCCGGGCGCGATCGAAGGGATCCCCGTGGCATTGTGGACGAGCTTCCCGGTCACCTTCACGCCCACGCCGCGTGGGGGCCCGGGATGATCTCCGGGCACCCGGGGCTCCAAGGCGAGGTCGAGGACGCTCGGTGATGTCTCATTCAACGGACGAAGAGCAGTTCGCCGGGATCCTGAACCGGCTCAGGGAGGTCGAGGCGGGATTGGATCCGGACCGTTCGCGAGGGCTTGGGCTCATGGGGGACGTGGGTGTATTCCTTGGCGTCGGGATACTGGGCACCGGCGTGTTTGGGGTTCGCGGCCATGCACTGCCACTCGTTCTGGCCATGTGCGCCGCGGTGCTCTTGAATCGCCTGGCCCGGTCCTCGAGGCGCATTCCACTGCGAGCAGAGAGAAGGGAGCTGTTGGCCCGGCTGGGGCCGGTTGCCAGCCGATTGGTGCATCGGTCCACACCGGAAACGAGGCTCGACCGGACAGCCCCTTTCAACCAATGGGACCCCGCCGCCTTCGTGGCAGAGTTCCATAGGCTCGCCCGCCTCCTCCCCGAACAGCAGGCCCTGGTCGTCATGCTTCACCACGGCCTGCACGGTGCGGAACGGATGACACTCGAGGAGATCGGGGCCCTCCTGGGGACGAGCCCGTTGAATGTCGACGAGATCCTCCACAGGGGTCTGAGCAGAATTCGGCACGGCTTTGGAGAGGATGGTGCGGGAAGTCCCGCCTGGCTTCCTCCTCCGGCCCCCGGACCCCTCTTCCAGGCCGAGCGTCCGCCGCCGCCGGATGAAGGTCCAGACGAGGACGGGGGACGAAGGTTAGCCGGCGCGCGCCGGCCCCGCCTTCGCACTGATCCCCGGGGGGACGGTGACCCGGGACGTACCGGCCGGGGCAGGACGCTCCCCTACTTCTCGTCTGCCGAAGGACCGTACAGCCCCGGAACCGGGGTGTCGAGGAGGCGCAGGTACACGGTGAGCTGGCCCCGGTGATGGAAGATGTGATTCATCACCATCGTCCGATAAGCAGCCATTCTGGGTATGGTGAACCGCTCCTCGTCCCCCACCCGGAACGTCCACGGCTCTCCCCACGCCTCGAGTGCGGTGTTGTTGATGAGCCCTCTGACTTCCTCCACGCGGGCGTCGAAGCGTTCCGCCGCCACCGCTGCCGATGGGACGGGCTCGTCCGGCGGCACGGTGAGGTAGTCCACCGACGCGCCGTTCATGGAGATGCCCACCCACTTGGGCAGGTTGGCCAGGTGGGTCGCGAGCTCACGCAGCGTGAACGACTTCTCGTGGGGACGCCAGTCCAGATGCTCGTCGGGGATGCACGCCAGGAGCTTGCGCGTGCCGGACATCTCGTGCTCGAACTCGGGGAGGAGGGTCTGAGGGTTCACCAGTCGTTCCTCGGATGAAGGTGGGGGTCGGGTCGGCGAGGGCGCGCCAATCTACACGAAGGCGTCTCCTTTCCGACAGCCACGCCGAGGAACCGGGCGTCACGAGGGATCCAGGTGCCCACGAGGCGTATGGTCTCGGCCATAGCGCCCGGATCGCGCATATTGGAGTCAACGCACCCGGGCCTGCGCAGGGACCGGGGCTGCCATAGAAGGAGTCAAGGACGTGATCGAGAAGTACTTCATGACCGGCGTCAGGTTCAAATGGGCCTGCCCTCCGGCCGACCCGGGCAAGACCAAGGACGGTTCGATCATCGACAGCCCGCCCAGACCGGCCAGTGCCATGGTCTACGACGGGATGGACGGCGAGCTGTACGACCTCTCCGCGCCCCATGTGAGTACGGTTGGGCTCACCATGCGCATGAACATCCCCTACGAATGGCTGGTGTACGCCCACGGGCACACCACGAAGCTGAGCCCGACCCGCGATGTGCTGACGGGGCCCATGAGTGGCTGCCTGATCACACAGTGGACCGATCAGGGACGCCGGTACGTCGGTCACGTGGGAACGGTGGAGAGCTCCGCGAGCGTGAATCAGAAGGTGAAGACGGCCTTTGCCGCCGCCATGCCCCAGAACACCACGGGCTTCAACCCCGCCAATGCCTGGAACCCCGGCGAGATCGCACAGAAGATGGGGAAGTTCGGCAAGGTGCCCGCCGTCCGGATCATGGCGCTCGTGACCACCGGGGGACAGTTCTACTCGGTACTCATGTTCGAGCTTCAGGGGGGTGAGGCCAACCGGTGGTGCTGCGGAGGCGCGAAGCGGGTGCAGGCCATGGACGCCAACGCCCTGAGGACCGCCCTGACCACCTGAGCGCAGGACGGGCCGCTCCAGATCCTACCGCGGCGCCAGGTTGGGCGCGCCGGGGACGTCGTTCCGGTAGACCCGTCCACCCTTCATGACGAACAGGGGACGGAGGAGCGCCGACGCATCGGTCAGCGGATTGCCGTTCAGAGCCACCAGGTCGGCGGCCAGGCCGGGTGCGATGCGCCCGGTGACGTCCGTCAGCCCCAGCTCTTCGGCAGCCAGCGAGGTGGCCGATATGACGGCGTCCATGGGGTCCTGCCCACCCTCGCCGATCCGGTAGACCAGTTCCTCGAGGTTCCGGCCATGGGACCCGGCCACCGCGTCGGTGCCGAACACCATTCTTAGGCCGGGAACCTCCAGACCTTCCCGGAACACGGCGACGGACTTGGGCTGGGCGGCCTTCATCTGGGCGAAACCCTCCTCCGAGTAGTTGCCAACGCCGGCGTAGTGCTCGGCATTCTCCAGGTAATTCCGGATGACCAGGTCGATGTTGGGGTCCAGG
>JASFRY010000520.1:0-3595 GCA_050114675.1 Gemmatimonadota bacterium
TCGAGAAGGTCCGCTCCCGTGACAGGATCCACGGCGGCGGAAAAGCTCCTGGCCCGCTCGACGGGTCAACGGGAATGTGCGGATGCCTCTCACCCGACCGCAAGGTGGGCCTCCCGGGCCCGCCGGACGTGTCTGGTTGACCGCGGGAGCGCAGGGGTCGCAACATTACCGACCACGCCTTCCCCCCCAGCCACGCGATCCGTGCGCCAACTCCGCCTCTTGGCCGGACTCACCCTCCTGGCAACCGCCGCGTGCGGTTTCCTCCGCGACACCGGTGCCGGGGACGAGGGGGCGGGTGCCGCCGCAGTCGGCGATTCCCTTGCGGGCACCGCAGTGGACACCCTTCGGGAGGCCGCCGATTCCGCGACGGCACCGGATACGGCTGCGCCCATGATCGGGGTGTCCACGGACTCCGCCCTGGGCCCGGCCGCCTCCTCCCCGGGTCTGCTCGATCAGGATTCGCTGGCCGGCCTCCTTCGGGAGCTGGCGGCCGGCCAGGCAGCGCTTGCTGCCCGCCTGGACCAACTGGACGCCGGGATGAGGGAGCGCTCGGAGCCTCCCGACTCGGCGCGGTCCCGGGGGGCGCCGAGCCAGGTGATCGGTGAGGCCGGAGAGCACGTGCGGAGCTTCGGTGTGGGGGTCGTGTGGTCCATTCTGGTGGTCCTTCTCTTCCACTACCTCATCCGGGGCACCACCTGGGTGCTGGACACACTGGCGGAGCGCACCGTCGCACGCCGGCTCTTCTACAAGCGCCTGGTGCCCCTGGTCCGCATCATTCTGTGGATCTTCGCGGCATACCTCATCGTGCGGGTGATCTTCCGGGTGGAAGCCCAGGGCATCCTGGCCGCCGCCGCCGCCGTGGGCGTGGCCGTGGGCTTCGCAGCCCAGGATCTCCTGAAGAACCTCTTCGGTGGCATCATCCTGGTCTTCGACCAGCCCTTCCAGGTGGGGGACAAGATCCGCGTGGGTGACACGTACGGAGAGGTGGTGTCCATTGGGCTCCGGTCCACCCGCCTCGTCACCCCGGACGACAACCTCGTGAGCGTGCCCAACGCGCAGGTGGTGGACGACCAGGTGGCCAACGCCAACGCCGGCGAGCTGAACTGCCAGGTGGTGACGGACCTGTACCTGCCCGGATTCGTGGACGAGTCCAAGGCGAAGAAGATCGCCTTCGACGCCGCAGTCACGTCCAAGTACGTGTTTCTCAACAAGCCCATTGCCGTCCTGATCAAGGACGACTTCAAGGAGACGTTCCTCACGCGTATCCGCGTGAAGGCCTACGTCCTCGATCCCCGGTACGAGTTCCTCTTCCAGAGCGACGTGACGGAGCGGGCCCGGGCAGGCTTCCGGGAAGCGGGTCTGATGGATGCCGGGCACGGGCTGCGGGCCTACCTGGACCTCGGCCGCGTCCATGCTCCTCCCGGGGAAGGGCCGCACGAATGAGCGTACAGCGCGAGGACATCTCCGTGCTCGCCGCATCGGCCGACCACGCGTGCCACGCCGCGCTGCGTGACGTGGTTGCCGTCCTGGAGGACGAGGTCTGGGCGCCCCTCATGGAGACGGTGCGTACGGCCCGGGCGACCCACCAACAGGCCATGGCGGACGCGCGTATCTCCGGGGCCTCCCCGGAGGATTCTGCCAACGCCCGGGACCGGGCCGGAGCCTATGCGGTGGCGGTGGCCGAGGATGTTCTCGGGCCGCTGCTGGAGCGGCTGAACACGCACGCCCCCTGCAGCGCCGTCGCCGGCGCCTTCGAGTCCGCCGCAAAGGGGTCTCGAACGAGCTGCGCTGCCCTCCCCGGGGCGGTGGAGATCGAGAGACGCCGGGAGGACATGGTGGCGGGGCCGGAGGACGGGTGGGGCCGCAAAGTGGGCAGACGGCTGGCCAGGCTCACGAGGGGGGTGGGGATGGGTGGGGACACGCGGACCGTCGACGTCAGGTCCGTGGCCCAGCGTCACCGGAACCTTCGCGTCGAGGCGGTGGAGGCGCGCCTTCGGTCGGTGGCGCTCCGGGACTGGGCGGGCTGGCTCGGTCGCATGGAGGTGGGATGGACCGGCTGGATGACCTCCGTCCTGCCGACGCTGACAACCGGTGGCTCCGATCCCCAGGCACCCGCGACGGAGCTCTGGCAGGTGGTGGGCGACGCCGCCACGGAGCTGGACGACGCCCTGGGGGCCCTGTTGGAGGCGCCGCCCCACGACGGCATGACGACGGACCTGGAAGTCCACGTGGAGCGGCTCACCGCCCATCTGGTGAGCGACCTCCAGGTGGCGGGGACCTTCCTCCTGGACCCGGGCGCCCGCCGCAAGGCCTCTCGGCCCGCCACCCAGGACTCGGCGTGGGTCCAGTGGCAGGACCAGGCCCTGGCGCGCCTCGAGCTGCACCGAGCGCTCCTCTCAGTCTACGTCATCGGCCAGCGCACCTGTAGCGAGCTTCGGGAGCGGCTTGACGGGGAGGCCCTCACAATCTGGCAGGACAGCGTCTCCGCATGCGGGGACACCCTGCGCGCCAGCGCGGCTACGGTCCGTGAGGAAAGCACCTCCCGGGCGCTTCTCGACGAGGTCCGCACGGAGTCCCGGAGAGCCATGGAGGCGGTGGTGGGTGCATGCCCCTCGGCCGCCGCGCTCGCGGCGTCGGCCCGCCGCGCCGGTGGCCTGACGGTCGGTGCGCTTCAAGGCAGTCTCCGCACGGTGCCCGAGTCGGTCGTCGTCCATTCGTTGCCGGCGACGCCACCACGGCGGCCTTCGGGCACCACACAGACGGTGGCGCTCCAGGAGATGGCCCGACAGGCCTTCGATGCCCTGCGGATGGAGCGGATCCGCAAAGCGCCTGCTCCCATCGCCGACGCGGTGGAGCCCATGACCGCGGGGCTCAAGGACGTCTCGGAGATCGTGTCCTTCGGTTTCGACGCCGCCGAAGCGGAGCTGGCCGGCGCGGCCGAGGACGCCCGACCCAGGGCCCGGGAGCTGGTGGCAGACGGGCTGGAGCGGGCCGCGGGCGCGCTGGAGGCCGTCCCCGAGTCGCTGAACCGAGCCATCGTCGAGGTCCACCGCGCTGTCACCGACGAGGTCCTCAAGGGTACCGCGGGCCTCGCGAGCCGCGCGCTCGCCCACCGGATGCAGGGACAGCTGCTGGATGCCCCCTCACGCCTGGCCGGAGCCGCGAATGCGCTTCGGCGCCGGTTCGGACCCACCTTCCGCAGGGCGTCTCAGCGTCTCCGCCTCTTCTGGTTGATCGTGCGTCGGGCGGTGTCGCGCTTGATGCGAAGGGGACGGAGCCTGGTGGGAGCGGAGGGAGGCGAGCCCAGTGCCGCCGCTCGCACGGCCCGAAGCCTGGCATTGGCGGACCAGATGGTGGAGTCGCTGCCGCTGGTCTACCAGCACCTCTTCTCCGCAGATCCGGTGAAGGACCCCGCGCTCCTGGCGGGTCGTGACGTGCAGTTGGCGGAAGCGGAGCGAAGGTGGCGCCGCTGGCGCGAAGGGAAAGGAATCCCCTTCCTCGTCACGGGACGACGGGGGTGCGGCATCTCCAGCTTCTTCAATGTCTTCCTCGGGGCACTGGAGGAGGACATCCAGGTGGCGCATCCGGTGCTGGA
>JASFRY010000521.1:0-3581 GCA_050114675.1 Gemmatimonadota bacterium
GCACGGAGGAGCACACCGAATCTCCGCCGGTGGACATTCTGGTGGGGACGCTCGGCAAGGCCTTCGGCGTGAACGGGGGCTACGTGGTCGCCAATGCGGCCACGGTGCGCTTCCTCCGCGAGAGCTCCATGATGTACATCTACTCCAACCCCATCACCGTGGGCGAGGCGGCGGCGGCGAGAAGATCGGTGGAGATCGTGGATTCGCCGGAGGGGGTCGCCCGGCTCGCCCGGCTGCGAGCCCTCACGAAGCGCTTCGAAGAGGGTCTGGGGCGCGTGGGCATCGAGACCATCCCCGGAGCTCATCCGGTGGTTCCACTCATGATCCGCGACACCGGGAAGACCCGGGACCTGGTACGGTACCTCTTCGAGAAGGGGGTTCTGGTCACGGGGCTGGCGTATCCGGTGGTGCCCCGAGGCGACGAGGAGATCCGCACCCAGATCAACGCCGACCACACGGAGGCCGATATCGATCACGTGCTGGATCTGTTGCAGGCCTACATGGCATAGCCCGACGCGCACGCAGGGTGGGCGCGCATGACTCCACAGGGCCCTCCCCCCGGGCCGACGTTTCGAACCCAGAGGCAGCATGGATAAGAGCGAGACCCTGTCCGTCCTTCTGATGGTCCTGTTGTTGGCGTTCGCCGTGGTGATCGTGGATGACCGTTGGCTTCGCGTGGGCATCGCCGTCCTTCCCGCCCTGATGCTGGCCCAGCGCGCGCTGAAGAGCTCCGCAGTGCGTCAGACCTCCGACACGGAGGTCACGGACGATCGGCGCCAGGACCACGAGGTTCGTGGCTACATCGACGAGCTGCTGAAGCACTTCCGGGAGTTCTATGCCACGTGCCACCTCACGGGCGCGGGCGTCCTCACACCCGAGGCGGCAGAGGAACGGGCCACCAACCTGGAGCGGGAGCTGAACCGTCTCCTCGCGACCATCACCCGTACGGCACGTGCCCGCACCCAGGCGGGGGCCGACGGGGCCGACGTGGAGCCGTCCCCGGATCGGGAATCCGGTTGAACCCGCATGCACCCCCGGGGTACTGGCCGCCGACGGCCCCGGACAAGAGGCGTCCGGCGCCTGCGTGGACAACCACAGGAGGAAGCATGCGTCTGCTGCGAGTCGTCCCCCTGACCGTCGTTGGAGCGGCATTGATCCTGGGCTGCTCGGCCCAGGCCCAGGGCATCGATGCCTGCTATCTGACGGCGTCGCGGGAAGAAGCCGCGGCGCGGCCGAGTCCCCTGGGCACCACGGCCATCTCCATCGGGGGCGAGGAGGCGACGCTGTGCTACGGACGACCCTCCGCCCGGGGCAGGACCATCATGGGCGGGCTGGTGCCCTATGGAACCACATGGCGCATGGGTGCCAACGAGGCCACGGCCATCCACCTCCCCTTCGCCGCGACCATTGGTGGTGTGGCGCTCCAGCCCGGCTCCTACTCCCTGTACGCCGTCCCCGGCGAGAACGAGTGGGAGATCGTGGTCAATCGCAAGTGGGATCGGTGGGGCATCCCCATCAACGACCAGGTCCGCCAGGAGGACATCGGGAGCTTCACGGTCCCGGCCGAGCACGCGCCGGACATGGTGGAGACGCTCACCTTCACGTGGGAACCCGAGAGCGACCAGGGCGGCAACCTCGTCCTGCGCTGGGAACACACGCGCGTGGAGATCCCCATTCAGCGGACCGACGGATAGCGTCCGGTCCCCCGGGGGTCACCTCGTGGGCCGTAGCGGGTGGGCCTCGGTGTTGAAGACCACGCCGTCGAAGTCCAGCGCCGAGGGAACGGCCAGGAGATAGGCGTACTTCAACGTCTCCGCCAGGAAGAACGATTCCATGGCGTCGACCTGCTGGCCCGTCCGCACGTCCGCCAGGTGCGCGAAGCCGTCGTCCACCCGGGTGGCGTCCACGATCCGCCGGAAGAAGTCCTTTCCCAAGTCCCGCCAACGTTCGTCCCCCGTGAGCACGAAGAGGTAGTACGCCGACTCGATGGCTTCCGGCCGAAGGGGGTAGGCGGGGTAGCCCATCTCCAGGGTCGTGTAGTCGAAGGACTCGGGCTCCACGCCGAACGTCCGCCACATGAAAGCCACCGACTCCTCGAGGCGGGCGGCACGGGCCGTGTCCCCGTCCAGCGCGAGCACGGCGGGCAGAAATGCGTCCAGTGCCCCGAAGCGCGTGCCGAGGCGCGCTCCGCTGGTCATGTCCACCTGCCCGTACCAGAGACGCCCGTCCACGTCCTGCGCCAGATGGGCGTCGATGGCGTCCCGGCTCACACGCCACATGCGGCGGAAATCCTCGTCGCCGAAGAGCAGCCACGACTTTAGCAGATACTCGTAGTAGGAGTCGATGCGGCCGCTCACGTGACTCGTGGAATCGGTCCATTCCCCCGACTCCACGTCGATGGCGGTGCCCACCAGGTCCAGGTCGGAGCGACGATCGAAGACCTGCTCGACACCTCGCTTGGCGGCGTCGAAGTACTTCGAATCCCCGGTGAGCCGGGAGAGCTGGCCGAGCTCGAGGGTGAGGGTCCCGATCTCGGCCGGGTTGTTCTCCGGATCGCTCACCTCGCCGGTGGCCAGATTCACCCGCACGTACGGCATTCCGGTAGGCGAGTCGAAGGCGGGCATGAGGCGGTCGCCCAGGTCGGTGGCCAGGGCCAGCCAACGGGGATCCCCGTCCATCTGGTAGGCGGACAGCAGCCCGCCCAGGAGGCGGATGGTCACCTCGAACACCTGAACGGACATGTCGTGGTCGAAGGAGAGGTCCGTCAGGATGAGGGCCTTGGCGCTGTCCGCCTGCGTGCCGAGGCCCATGAGGCGCATGGTGTCCCACCCGTCCACCGGGGTCATGAGAAGCGGGGCGTCGTACCAGTCACGCCAGCCGTGGCTCAGGGGCTTGAGCGCGTCGTGCCCCCACGCGTGGGCGACGTAGCCGCTCCACGCGTGCTCGAAGGCGTCTCGGACTTCCCCGGCGAAGGCCGAGTCGGTGGAAAGACCCTCCACGGCGTGGATGGCCCGACGCGACGTCGGGTCCGGGGTGGCCGTGGGGGCCGCGTCGGGTGAGCCGCACGCCGTCGCGAGGATGCCGGTCGCCAGGGCGACACCGAGAGGAGGGAGACGCATGCGCCGGTTCTAACCCTCCGGGGTGGGGACGGCAAGGTGGTCGGGGAGGCGCCCGGAGTGCGAAGGCCGCCCGTGGCCGGCCCCGGAACCGGCCCTCCGGCGCGGACCGTCTTCCCGACCGGCGCTTGCCTCATGGGCTCCGGAACCGCATCCTCTCCCGTTTCCAGACCCCGGCTGCCCTTGCTTTTCCGGAGGCCAAACCATGCAGCGCTCGTTCGTTCGTGGGCTCCTGCCCGCCCTCGCCGTCCTGGCCGTCACCGCGCCCGCGGTCCAGGCACGTCAGTCCGATCCCCGCCTGGAGCGCCTCAAGACCGAGGCCCTCCAGAAGGTCCAGGAACGCTCCAAGATGGTGCAGGAGATCGTGGACCAGCTCTTCTCCTACGGTGAGCTCGGCTTCCAGGAGTTCGAGACCCAGAAGTACCTGACCAACCTCCTCAAGGAGAACGGCTTCACCGTGGAGCT
>JASFRY010000522.1:0-3575 GCA_050114675.1 Gemmatimonadota bacterium
ATCTCCGCCGACGAACGCCGCGGCGATGAGCGGCGTGAGGTCGACGCTGAATCCCTTGTCCAGGACCACGTGATGGAGGACCGTCGCACGCGCCTCGTCCAGCAGATAGACGCCATAGTCGTCGGTGACCGCCAGGTAGCGTCCGGTCACCGGGTCCCGGGCCAGGCCGCTCAGGGTCCCTTCCAGCGGGGCCTCGATGCGCTCGAAGGCACGCACCGGGAGGGCAGGGAGGCCGACGAGGGGGCCCGCGGCCGGATCGGGATCCACGGCGTCGGGGTCCGGACTCGGGATGTCCCACGATCCCCGGAGTGAGATCCGCGGGGGCTGAAGCTCCTCCAGGGACCACACCCAGTGCCGGGGATTCAGGGAGAGGCGGACCGGGTCTCCCTGTCCGATGAAGGGTGGGGGACCCGTGGAGACGAAGGCTTGGAGGGCATTGGCGGCCACCACCACCATGAAGAGGCCCATGGCGAAGCGACCGGCTCCGCTCGGCGCCCCGACCCCTTCGTCGGGAGCCACCTTGCGCATGAAGAGGAGCAGCACGCCGATGACGGCGAGCACCGTCATGTGGATGACCCACGCCCAGACGTAGGTGTGCACGCCGAAGATGGCGGCGCTGAACCCCTGTCCCACGTCCCGCGCGAGGTGGAGCGCCGAGTGCCGCAGGGCCATGAAGGTGCCCCACGTCCCCAGGAGGATCGCCAGGCCGAGGTAGCGAGGCCGGGGCCCGAAGCGGATCACGAAGAGGGCCGTGAGCCCGATGAGCACCATGGAGGTCCGTTCGGCCCAGCAGAGGATGCACGGGGAGTCGCCGTGGAGCACGCCCAGGAGGACCGCAGTCGTGACGGGCCCGCCCACCAGGAGGAGCACGACCCAGGCGAGGATCCTCCGCAGGCCGTCTTCGGTGAGGCGCGTCACAGGTTCACCCCCGGCACCAGCGACCCGTGGGTCCCGACCAGGAAGAGCAGCGCCATGAGCACGCAGCTCACGACCAGCAGGCGGAAGGCGAGACGCTCGCGCTCGGGCCGACGCCAGACGAGCCACCCGGCCGTGAGGATGAGGAGGAAGTTCAGGAACTCCATGACGGCCCCCCAGGAGCGTGTTCCGAAGTTGCACGGACGTACCGATGCTGGCACCGGCGTGGACAGGGAGGGCCCGGGACGCCGGGAAACTCGGTACGTGGAGGGGGCGATGTCAAACGAAGTGGCGCTCAGGACCGGCCGTCCGGCGTCTCCTCCGGTGCCCACTTCAGGTGGCTTCGGGGAAGGCCGATCCGGTCCACGATGACCTCGAAGCGGGGGTCGCCGCGGAGCGAATCGCGGAGGGCGTTGAACGCCTCTCCGTTGGTGAGGGTGCGGACTTCGGCTCCCTGCTGGTGCAGCCCTTCCTCCAAGAGGTCGAGCACGCCGTCCATGTCGCCTGCGGCCACGCGGGCGCGGGCCCGCTCCAGGGGGGACACGTAGGTCGTCTCGGCCATCTCTTCCATGGTACGGTACACGTTCAGGGCCCGGTCCTGTCGTCCGCAGTCGGCGAAGACCCACACGGCGGTGGACAGGAGCCAGGAACCCGGCGCCTCGCTCAGCCTCAGCAGTCGCTCGATCTCGTCGACGGGAGCACCGATGCCCCATTCCTCCGGCAAGAGACTCCCCGGTCCCCCGCAGCGCCCGGAAAGTGTCAGGGCCGCCGCGGTGAGGGCGCGGAAGTTGGGGTTCTCGGGGTCCATCGCCAGGGCGCCGCGGAGATGGGCCAGGGCCTGGTCGTACCGCCTGGACTCCCAAAGGACGTTGAGGAGCTCGAAGTGGGCCGTCCCCCAGAGTGGATCCAGCTCCACCATCTCCCGGGCCACGGCTTCTGCCTCCTCGTAACGTCCCATCCAGGTCAGCACGTTGGCCAGGTAGACGCCCGCCACGGAGCACGAAGGGTCCTCGGTCAGGATTGCGCGATACGTGCGGACCGCCAGTTCCCATTGGCCCCGCAGCTCGTACACGCCGGCCATGCCGATGCGGGCCTGGACGTCGTCGGGATCGAGGGCCAGGGCTCGCCGGGCGGCCTGCTCCACCTTCGGGATGACCTCCCGGCCCGACCCGCTCTCGGTGAACCAACCCACCTTGAGCAGCTCCGCGTGGGAGAGAAGTCCCCATGCCGGCGCGAAGGATGGATCCAGGTTCAAGGCCTGGTTGAGCAGCACGATGGCCTGGCGGATGCTCTCGGGGGTCTCGCGCTCGACCAGCATCCTCGCTCGGAGGACCGCATTCATCACCTGAGGGCTCGTCGTGGGCACCGTGGCCAGCTGGCGGGCGTCCTCGCGCGTGAGCACCACCTCCACCTGCCCGGCGATGCTCCGTGCGACCCGGGCCAGGAAGGGGAGCACATCCGACAGGTCACCGTCATACGTCTTCGACCAGACGGGATGATCCGTCGGTGGCTTGAAGAGCTGGGTGGTGATCCTGGCCTTGTCCTTCATCACGAGCACGGATCCCCGCACCAGGAGGTCGGCGTCCAGCTCCGAGCCGATGTCGGCGAGGGGACGGTCCTCGGAGTAGGGAGGCGCGGGAATGACGCGCAGGCCCTGGATTCCCGCCAAGGACGTCGTGAGCTGATCGGTGACCCCCTCGGCCAGGGACGTCCGGGCGGAGTCCTCACCCACAGGCGTGAAGGAAAGGACCGCGACTCTGGGAACGGGTGGCTGAGCGGCGCCTGCTTCCCGGGAGGAGGACATGCGGACCATGAGCGTGACCAGAACGACCACAGCCAGCAGGCTCGCCGCGAAGGAGAGCGCCCTCCTACTCCGGGACCACGAATGTCCGGGCTGGACGGTCCGCGGAAGGGGTCCTGGGGTCGAGGTCCCGGGCGGGGCGACATCGTCTTCCTCCGTCGCTCCGGTGTCGCTGCCGATCTCCGGCGAGCGAAGGTCGTGGCCCCCCGGCTCCGGGAGCGAGGCCGGCTCCGTGCGGCTCCGGGCAGCCTCCATGGCGGCGACCGTCTCCGGGGCCGGCTCCACTTCCAGCTCCCGCGCCAGGATCCCAGCGAATTTCTCGTAGAATCGCAGAGCAGCCGCACGATCCCCCGCCTCAGCCAGCGCCTCGATGAACCTCTGTACCTCACTCTCGTCGGTGGGCACCAGGTCCAGGGCCTGTTGGGCCATCCGTTCCGCATCGGTGGGCGCACCCTTCGCCAGCAGCTCGTGCGCCCGCTTCCACGCTGCGCCGCCGGCCGCCTCGCGCAGCCGCTCCCGCTCCCGGTCGATCCAGTCGATGAACGGAGACGCGCCGGGGACGTGCATCCCCTGCAGGAGATCCCCCTGGTAGAGCTCCGCGGCCCGGCCCCACTCCTCGTGCGCCAGCGCGTCCTGGAACGCACCGACGTCGCTCTGCACCCGCTGCGGATCGACCCCGACCTCTTCCGTCCCCCGGGTCACGAGGATCCCCTCGCCCAGGTTCCGACGGAGGAAGGTCAGGGCCTGGCTCAACGCGGCTCGTCCGTGGGCCTGGTCCAGCTCGGGCCAGAAGAGGGCCAGGAGCGTATCCCGACGCTGGAAGTCGCCGGGTTGGGAGAGGGCGAGATACGCCAGGAGC
>JASFRY010000523.1:0-3563 GCA_050114675.1 Gemmatimonadota bacterium
GCGTTGGTGGCCACCAGGTCGTCGAACCGGTCGCACTTCATGGACCGGAGCTTGTCGTTGGCCAGGTTGGACTCGAACTGGAACACGCCCGAGGTGCCGCCCTTGGCCAGCATGCGGTAGACCGCCGGGTCGTCCAGGGGCACGTCGTCAATGGTCTCGTAGACTTCGCCGGTCTCGGTGCCCTTCAGGGCCCCGTGCCGCGCCTTCACCATGGTCACGGCGTCGTGGATCACGGTGAGGGTCTTGAGGCCCAGGAAGTCCATCTTGAGCATCCCGGCCTCTTCCAGGCACTTCATGTCGTACTGGGTGACGGCCATAGCGTCGTCACCGTTGCCGTTGTTCTTGCCCGTCTGGATGCACACCGGCACGTAGTCGTCCAGGGGGCCCGGGGCGATGACCACGCCGGCGGCGTGGACCGACGAATGGCGGGAGAGACCCTCCAGCGTCATGGAGTAGTCGAACAGCTGCCGGTGGCGCTCGTCCAGCTTGTAGAGGTCCTTCACCTCCTTCAGGTTCTGGACCGCTTCTTCGACGGTGAAGCTCTGTCCCGGCGCGTTGGGGATGAGCTTGGCGATCCTGTCCGTCTCGCCCGGCTCGAAGCCCAGCGTGCGCCCCACGTCGCGGATCACCGCCCGGCTCTTCATGGTGCCGAAGGTGATGATCTGGCCCACCGCGTCCTTGCCGTACTTCTGCCGGGTGTACTCGATCACCTCGCCGCGGCGCTCGAAGCAGAAGTCGATGTCGATGTCGGGCATCGACACCCGCTCCGGGTTGAGGAACCGCTCGAACAGCAGGTCGTGCTCCAGGGGGTCCAGGTTGGTGATCCCCAGTGCGTAGGCCACCAGGGAACCGGCGGCCGAGCCGCGTCCGGGGCCCACCGGGATGTCGTGCTCCCGGGCCCATCGGATGAAATCCTGGACGATGAGGAAGTACCCGGCGTAGCCCGTCCCCTTGATGACGCCCAGCTCGTAGTCGAAGCGTTCCTGCACCTCGGGAGGGAGCGGATCGCCGAAGCGCTCGTGGGCACCCTGCCGGGCCAGGTGCTCCAGGTACGCGTTCTCGTCGGTGTGGTCCTCCGGCAGCGGGAAGGCCGGGACGTGGTAGGTCTTGTCGAAGACCAGGTCCACGGCGTCGCCGATGGCCAGCGTGTTTTCCAGCACGTCGGGCCGGTCCGGGAAGCGCTCGGCGATCTCGGGGGCGCTCTTGAAGTAGAGCCCCTGATCGTAGCGCATGCGGCCCGGGTCGTCCCGGTCCTTGCCCAGTCCGATGCACAGGAGGATGTCGTGGGCCTCGTGGTCCTGGGCGGTGAGGAAGTGGGCGTCGTTGGTGGCCACCACCGGAAGACCCATCTCGTCCGCCAGCGCGAAGATGCGCTGGTTCAGCAGGGCCTGTCCTTCGGTGTCGTGGGCCTGGACTTCCAGGTAGTACCGGTCCTTGAACACGTCGGCGTACCACGAGGCGGCTTCCCTGGCACCCTCCCGGTCATCGGCCAGGAGATGGCGGGCCACCTCGCCGGCCATGCACGCCGACGAGACGATGATGCCCTCGCGGTGCTGCGCCAGGACTTCCCGGTCCACCCGGGGCCGGTGGTAGAACCCCTCGGTGTAGCCGATGGAGGAGAGCTTGACCAGGTTCCGGTAGCCCTGGAGGTCCCGGGCCAGGAGCACCAGGTGGTAGTAGGCCCGCTCGCCCTGTCCGGAGCGCGACCGGTCGCGGCGGTCGCCGGGCGCCACGTAGGCCTCCATGCCCACGATGGGCTTGATGCCGGCCTTGGTGGCCACCTTGTAGAAGGTCCAGGCGCCGAACATGCACCCGTGGTCCGTGAGGGCCAGGGCGGGCATCTCGAACTCCTGGGCCTTCCTGACCAGGTCGCCGATTCGGTTGGCGCCGTCGAGAAGGGAGTATTCCGAGTGGGTGTGGAGGTGGACGAAGCTCAAGTTCCGACGGCGCTGCGGTGAAGGTCGGTGGGGTGGACGGACCATTGTAGCGAGGTTCGGGCAGCGGGTACAAACGAGCCGGAGACACACGACGGAGAGACGCGGATTTCCGGCCCCCGCCCGCCGCCAGTGGCGTCGGGGCACGGAGTTTGCCTCGTTTCCCGGAGCGTGCAAGGCCTGCGACGCCACCCCCGACCGAGGCAGATCCATGACCGATTCGAGCTCCCACGCGAGGCCCCGCTGGCTCCTCCTCGTGTCCGTCGCTTCGCTGGCGATCCTGGCGGGCTCCGTCGTCCTGGGGGTCTCCTTCGTCGTGGGCCGCCGTGCCCCGGGGGTGGTGCAGGTGGTAGGTGCCGCCACGGTGCCGTTCACCTCGGACGTGGTGAAGTGGCGGGTCACGCTGAAGCGGTCCGCGGCCGTGGGGGGAGAGGTGGCCGGATACACGCGTCTGGCAGAGGACCGGACGCGCTTCCTGGCCGGACTCCAGGACGCGGGCGTGGGCCGGGAAGACGTGTCGGTCCAGCCGGTGACCACCTCGCCCCGCTTCAACCGGGACGGAGAGGAGACCGGGGTGGACGTACGCCAGAGCTTCCTCGTCGTGAGCCACGACGTGGACGCCGTGGAGGCGCTGGCTCTGGATCCCGGCGGCCTCGTGCGTGACGGGCTGGCGCTGGAGGGCTCCACGCTGGAGTACTTCTACGACGACATGGCCACCCTGAAGCGCTCGCTCCTGCGCCAGGCACGGGAGGACGCCGGCGCGAGGGCGGGGGAGATCGCCGGGGACCGTCTCGGGGATCTCATGGAGGCTCGTGCCGGGGTGTTCCAGATCCGGGAGCCCTACTCCACCGAAGTCCAGGGATACGGCATGTACAGCACGGCCACGCGGAAGAAGGAGATGACGGTGACCGTGCACGCCGTGTTCGGCGTGCGCTGACGTTTTTGCCCTCGGCGCCAGGAAGCTGGATCAATTCCGCTTCCGGACGTATCGTCGGATCTCGCCCGGGCGGGCGTCCGGGCCGGCGATCGTGGACCGATGACGAGGAGGAGGAGCCATGCCCGACACTCCGGTGGGGATCCAGGGGAACGCAGGCGACGTGGTGGTGATGGTGGGGACGACCAAGGGCGCGTTTCTCTTTCATCGCGCCGACGGGGCTTCCGACTGGGCCGTGGACGGGCCCCACTTTCCCGGCGAGGAGGTCTACGCCATGGCCCTGGACCAGCGGGGAGGTCGGCGCGCCCTGTGGGCCGCGCCGGGCAGTCCCTTCTTCGGCTCCACCCTCCGTCGCTCCGACGACCTTGGCGCCACGTGGTCCGGGAAGGACGAGCGCCCGGTACGCTTCCCGGAGGATTCGGAGCTCGCCCTCAACCGGATCTGGCAGATCCAGCCGGGTCGCGCCTCGGAGCCGGACCGCATGTACCTGGGTGTCGAGCCCACGTGCCTCTTCGAGAGCGGTGACGGCGGGGACACCTGGGCGCCGGTTCGAGGCTTCCTCGAGCACGAGCACCGGCCCAAGTGGACGCCGGGCAATGGGGGGCTGTGCATGCACACGATCCTCCCGGATCCATCCTCGGAGCAGCGCATGCTCGTGGCCTTCTCCACCGGGGGCGTCTACCGGACCGACGACG
>JASFRY010000524.1:0-3559 GCA_050114675.1 Gemmatimonadota bacterium
CATGGTCCACGCGTTCCTGCGCCCGGGCGAAGGCGTCAGTGGCACGTTGGTCGGCACCGTCCGGGCACAGGCCCACAGGGTGGCCGCTGCTCGACGACTCCCCGTTGTGGTCGTGGACGCTGCCGCCGGCGTGGGGTGCCCGGTCATCGCATCCCTCCACAACGCGGATCTGGCGCTGGTCGTGGCGGAGGCGACGCTGAGCGGGCTCCATGATGCGACGCGAGTCATGCGCCTGGCAATCGGAATGGGGATCGAGACCGCGCTGTGCGTGAACCGTTGGGACCTGGAGCCAGAGATCGCCGACCGTGTGGAGGAAGAAGCCCGGACGCTCGGAGCGACCGTAGCACCCCGGGTCCGCGACGACAGCGAGTTCGTCGCGAGCCAGCTCCGACGGGAGGCGGTCGTCGAGCGCGCTGTGGGCGGGGCGGCCGCGGACATCGCCCGTCTCTGGGATCAGTTGCGGCATCGGCTCTTCGATGCGCCAGGTGCCGATACGAGGGCACAGGGCCTCCAGGCGCTACGAGCAGGACGAGCCACCCTGAGGCAACGCACCTCACAAACTCCACCTGCCCGCAGCTTCACCTGAGCCGCACCGGCAGGAGTAGCAGGCGATGACTGGGCCACATGATCGGGATCCTCCCGACGCGCTCGCCGCGACGCAGTTCCACGTCCTCTCGTTCGAGGGCCCCGACGCCTACGCCCGAGCGGGCGGCATCGCGGCCCGAGTCGTCGGGCTCGCCTCGGCCATCGCCCGCGCAGGCGCCGACACGCACCTCTGGTTCGTAGGGGATCCCGCGCTCCCGGGGCATGAGTGCGGGGCCGGCATGGCGCTCCACCGGTGGTGCCAGTGGATCAGCGCCTACCACCCCCGCGGCGTCTACGACGGCGAGGATGGAAAGGTCAGGGACTACGCCTCTTCGCTCCCGCCCTTCCTCGTGGACGAGGTGCTCCGGCCACGCCTGGCCAACCCCTTCGCCAGGGCCGTGGTTCTCGCCGAGGAATGGCAGACGGTGGACGCCGTCCTTCACCTCGATGCCTTGCTGCGTCGAGCGGGCCTGCGTGAGCGCGTGGGGATCCTCTGGAACGCGAACAACACGTTCGGGTTCGACCGCATCGACTGGGCCCGCCTGGAGGCGGCCGCCGTGCTGACTACGGTCAGCCGATACATGCGCCTCCGCATGGTGCGGTTCGGGGTCGATCCCCTCGTCATCCCCAACGGACTGTCTTCGGAGTCCTTTCAAGGACCCTTGGAGCGCGCCGTCGCAGACTTCTCCAGGAGGGTCCACGACCGACTCGTCCTGACAAAGGTGGCCCGATGGGACCCGGACAAGCGGTGGCTGTTGGCGATCGACACGACGGCCGAACTGAAGCGCCTGGGGGCCCATCCGCTGCTCGTCGCCAGGGGAGGCGTGGAAGCCCACGGCACCGAAGTGAGGGGCAGGGCACAGGCATCCGGTCTGCGACTGGTCGAGCGACCGCTTCACGGCCCCGGGGAGCGGGGGCTGCTCGATGCACTGACAGGGACTGGGGACGCCGATGTCCTCGTGGTGGACGGCGCTCTCGACCACCGGGCCAAGGCCTTGCTCTTCCGTGCGTCGGCGGCAGTCCTGGCGCACAGCAGCCACGAACCGTTCGGGCTCGTGGGGCTGGAGGCCATGGCCGTGGCCGGCCTCGCGTGCACGGGGGCCACGGGCGAGGACTACGCGATCCCGGGGTGGAATGCGCTGCAGCTTCAGAGCGCCGACCCCCGCGACTTCATCTACAAGATCCTCCGGGTGCTGCGGGATCCAGACGAGGAGCAGGCTCTGCGCCACAACGGACTGGTGACGGCGCATGGATTCACGTGGCCGCGGGTCCTCGCCACATCGCTCTTCCCCGCACTGGGGATCACCACGTCGCTCGGCTTGCCCATGCCTGGCACCCAAGGCGAGGCTGCCTGGTCCACCGCCGTGTGGCGTCGACCGGGCTACACGGGTCGCACCTGGGCGCAGGCCGGCCCGAAGCGTCGCCAGTGGACACGACCCCCGGCGGACTCGTCAGTGCCCGCCCCAGGCCCGTCCAAGTAGGAGCGACATCCACACGAGTCTGAGTGCGATGTGACCCTGGGCCGGGCCGGCATCGGTGTCGGCGTGCTCTCCCACGTTGTGCGCGAGCGCCGCACGGAGATCAAGATGCGGATGGTGCAGGGTGCGCCCCGGCCCACCATCCTCCGCATAGTCATCCGGCCAGGCCTGCCACCCACGGTGAGCGGCATCGTCCTTGACCTCCTGGGCGCCTTCTGGCTCACCCGATTCATGGCGAGCTTCCTCGTGCACGTGCAGCCTTCCGATCCCGTCATCTACAATGGCACGGCCGCGCTGTGGGCGTCCATCGGGCAGTTTGCCGAGGTGGTTCAAGCGCGCCGAGCCGCCGGGGTGCATCCCATGGAGGCGCTGCGGGAGGGGTGATAGGACGCTGCGGGAGGAACTCTCCGAGACCTCATTCGTCGGTCGATGACCGCGTGATGGTTGTGGCGTTCGGTCAACCGTGCCACAGGCGCTGTCGAGGGGTGCTCCGCTCCAGTGGCCCTGCTAGCCCAGGCTTCCCGTCTTTGTCCACAGGACGATCACCCCACACCCGCCGAACCCGCCTCCGAACCGGAACGGCGCCTCTGCGGCGGAACGGTACACCTCGACAGCCGCGAGGTCGGCCAGGGGTACGATCGCGTCGATGGGTGCGTCACTGAGGTTCACGGGGTGGCCGTCCACGTAGACGGTTGGATGACAGTAGCCCCGGCTCCCGAACATGGCGAGCCGGTTCCCGTCCAAAGAGTAAAGGGTGACGATGCGCCCGGTTTCCGCCAGGAGCGCCGACGTCCTGCGGCTCCCTCGGTAGGTCTCGATGTCGTGCGGCGTGAAGAACCGACCAAGCCCCTGCCGGGCGCGCTTCACGAATCCGTTCCGTACGAGCCGCCCCTCGGCGACTTTGACCGCTCGGGCCTCGATGGTGAGCCCGGCGATCTCGATGGGCCGCGGATCGATCCGGAATTTCAGAAATGTCGAGATGCCGTCGTGGAGAGAGATGAGGTTCGCCGTGACGGTGCTCTTATACCCCGGTGCGCCTGCGGCCAACCGGAACTTGCCTTCGTGAGGCGCCTTGAGCCGGAAGTGGCCCGTCGAATCCGACAGCACGGAATAGAGCGTATCGCCCTCCTGAGTGAGGAGGGTGACCAGAGCGAGTCCCACGGGCACATCGGTGCCTCGCTCCAGCAACGTGCCATCTACGGTCTGTGCGTGCAGGGAGGAAGCGCACCCCGCGAGGATGAGGAAGGCCAACGCCACCGGCTCAACCCACGACCGCACTGCGGTGCCGTTACGGTGAGTCCCCCGCTTCATACGGATCTCCTCCCGAAACGAAGTAGAACTACCTTGCCCTCCCGGATGGCGCATCATGTGCCACAGCCGGCCGAGAGGCACCGGAGCGACCCAGCAAGCACGAACCATGCCTCCCTGACCGGCTGCGGATCACGCCATCAGCCATGGGTTTGCGGGTATCACACGTCTGCGACGTGTGACGCGCG
>JASFRY010000525.1:0-3549 GCA_050114675.1 Gemmatimonadota bacterium
GCTCAGACTCACGTCCGATGCCTGGGAGATGAGGTGGACCGGCGTCCGTTCCACGGCCCAGAACACCAGAGCGTCGATCCCCGGCTCAGCCAGGAGCCCTTCTCCCACGACCGTCACCGTGGTGAGACCATCTCGGGTCTCCACCTCGGCGAAAGGGGCCAGATCGGCGGCGACGGCATCGAGCTCGACGGATCCGTCGACGGTGAATGACGTGGAAGCGTGGCTGGTGGCCACCAGGTCGACCTCCACGCGGTGTCGGCCCAGGACATCGAACACCCGACCGAGGAAGCCGTAGGGAAGGGCACAGGGACGGGTACGCACCTCGATGAGGGACACGCCGGGTCGACTGGACACCGCGGCGATTCCCGTCCCGCGGTGCACATTGCCGCTCACGAGGGTCCCCGGCTGGTCGGGGTGGGAGATGTGCCGGACCCGGAGGGGCACGTCCCCTGCGGCCGCCCACGCGACGGCCATGGGATGCATGACCTCCGGGGCCGCCCATGCCAGCTCCACCGCCTCCTCGAAGTCGATCTCGCCCAGGGGGCGCGGATCGTCCACGCTGTCGGGGGCACCGGTGAGCACACCGCTCGCCTCGGTCCAGAGGTGGATCACCTCGGCTTCGAGGGCTCCTCCCAGAAGGGCCGCGGTGAGATCTCCGCCGCCACGGCCCAGCGTCGTGGTCACGCCCGATGCCGTGGCGCCCACCGAGCCCTGGACCACGGGAACGGCCCCGCCGGCCATGGCCGGTGCCAGATGCCGGAGCGCCAGGCCCGGAAGCGCGTCACCGTCGGGTACCCCGGCTCCGAAGCGGGCGTCGGTGCGGACGACGGAACGCGCATCCACCACCGAGGCCTCCCGCCCGGATGCACGGATCGCCCCTGCCAGGAGAAGGGCCGAGAGGTCCTCTCCTGTAGAGAGGATGGCGTCGTGGGCCGACGGCGGAGCCGGAGAGCCGACCCGGGGGATCAGACGCTCCAGTGCGTCGAGTCGTGCCTCCACCGAGGAGACGAGCTCCGCCGCCTCCGCCATGTGCAGCTCCAGTTCTCCCAGGAGCGCCAGGTGGCGGTCGCGAAGGAGGGACAGACGCTCTTCCCGACCGGATCTCCCCGCCGCCAGCGCGGCCAGCTCGTCGGTGACGCCCAGCAGCGCGGAGACCACCACGACGAGGGCCGGGGGACCTCCGGCGACCAGGTCGGCTGCCCGGCGCATCCCTTTCGCGTCGGCCACGGAGCTTCCGCCGAACGAGTAGATCACCGGGCGGGGAGGCGCGGCGCTCATGAAAGACCTCCCGCCCTTCCCATCGCCATCCTCGAGTCCCGCATCTCCTTCCACCATCCCGAAAGAGGAGGTTGCCCGGGCATCGTGCTCCGGGGGGGGCGCCGGGGCCCCTGGAACCGAGATGCAAAGGGCGGGCCGCGGTTTGTCGAAACGACAGACCCCGACGGCATTGACCGTCAAAATGACAGATGGCCATCTGCCATAAGCCCTTGGCATCGTTCAAGTTGACAGGTCTCGGCAGCCGAGGGTCTGGCACGCGGGTTGCACCTCGCAGAAGGCAGACGAGCAAGAGATCGGGCCATGACCGTTCGACGGTGGACCGGCCCGGAACCCAACACTCCCAGTACGTGCACGGAGGCACGAGGAGGCAACCATGGCCATCACGAGGTATACGCTTCGCAACCCGACCCTCTCCCCCTGGCGTGACCTGGAAGAGGTCTCCAACCGTCTGGCGCGGCTCTTCGACGATTCGCCCCTTTCGACGGGGACGAACGGTGGGACGTGGCTGCCCGCGGTGAACATCGAGGAGACCAAGGACGAGATGGTCCTCACCGCCGAGCTTCCGGGAATGACGCACGACAACATCTCCATCGATCTGGAGAACAACGTCCTCAGCATCAGCGGGGAGAAGAGCGAGGAGCGCACCGAGGGTGACGAGGAGCGGCGCTACCATCTGTGGGAGCGGCGCTATGGCACCTTCCAGCGGTCTTTCACCCTTCCCCGTACCGTGAAGGCGGACGGGATCCGCGCCCGCTTCGACAACGGGGTGCTCAAGGTCCACATGCCCAAGGTCGCCGAGGCCAAGGGGCGGAAGATCTCCATCGAGAAGTGACGCCGTAGCGGGTCGAGAAGTCGGACCCCACCGGCGGTCCGGGAGCGATCCCGGGCCGCCGGTCTTCGTTTCGGGGTGAGCTCCTGGCGGATGGACACGCAACTGGATCCCCGTGATGCTGGTGTAAGGTTGGCCCCCCTACCTTTGCGGGACTCGGACCGGAAGGAGGGAAATCCTGGGGCACATGGGGCAGGCCTTTGACACGAAGTCGGGCTTCCGCCGAAGCCTGACGGGAATCACGGCGTTGTGTCTCCTGGCGGCCTGCGCCCGGTACCATCCCCAGCCCATCGAGCCGGGCAGGAGCCTGGAGGACTTCCAGGCCCGCCGCCTGGACGCCCCTGAGCTCGAGGCCTTTCTCACCCAGCGGGGGGAGACCACTCGGTGGCCCCCCGAAGTCTGGGATCTCCACGACCTCACCCTGGCGGCCCTCTTCTTCAGCCCGGTCCTCGACGCGGCCCGGGCCCGATGGGCGGTGGCCAGAGGCGGGGTCTTGACCGCGGGAGGACGGCCCAACCCCACGCTCACCGCCGGGACGGGCTACAATGCCACGACCTCCGTGAGCGACGTCACGCCGTGGATCCCCGAGGCCTCCCTCGATCTCCCCCTGGAGATCGCCGGCAGGCGCGGCATCCGCATCGCCGAGGCACGTCAGCGTTCGGAAGCGGCACGCCTGAACCTCCTCTCGGCGGCATGGCAGGTCCGAAGCCGGGTGCGCCATGCCTTCGTGTCCCTGTACGTGGCGCGCCAGACCGACTCGCTCCTGGCGCGCCAGCGGGAGATCCGCTCCGAGACGCTCCGGATCCTGGAAGCCCGCCGCCAGGCCGGAGAGACGTCGCCTACGGAGGTGACCCGAGCCCGCGTCTCCCTGGCCGAGAGCCGGGTCGCGGCCCTCGACGCCCAGCAACGCGCCATCCGGGCACGGAGTGAGCTCGCCGACGCGCTCGGTGTGCCGCCGGCGGCGGTGGACCAGGTACGGCTCGAGGTCTCCGGGCTCGCGGAGGTGGACGACAGCGTGCCCGAGGCGGACGCCCGCCGGCGGGCGCTTCTCCACCGGTCGGACATCCTGGCGTCTCTGGCCGACTACGAGGCCAGCCAGAGAGCGCTGCAGCTCGAGGTCCGCAAGCAGTATCCCGACGTGAGCCTGGGGCCCGGGTATCAGCTGGACCAGACCGATACCAAGTGGACGCTGCTCCTGTCCATCTCGCTTCCCCTTCTGAACCGGAACCAGGGGCCCATCGCCGAGGCCGCGGCCCGGCGTGAGGAGGCGGCGGCCAACTTCCTGGCCCTCCAGTCCAAGGTTCTGGCCGACGTGGAGGGCGCGGTGGCCGCGGCCCGTGCCGCCGTGCGTCAGCTCGGTGCAGCGGACACGCTTCTCACTGCCCTCGGCCGGCAGGAGGCCACGGCCACGGCCGCATACCGCGTGGGCGAGATCTCCCGCC
>JASFRY010000526.1:0-3548 GCA_050114675.1 Gemmatimonadota bacterium
ATCACTTCACCAAGTGGGCCTGGGTAGACTCGAACTACCGACCTCACGCTTATCAGGCGTGCGCTCTAACCACCTGAGCTACAGGCCCCTCCTCTCGAACCGCACCCAGGAGGGTCGGTCCGAGCAGGAAAAGCTAAACCGACCGCGAGTCGGGTTCAACTGTCGGCATCACGATCGGGACCGGTCGCCACCCCTGCCCCACTCGGTTCTCAGTCGTGACCCCTTTCTATTACATTCACGTATGTATTAAATATCGCGTATGGAGGGCAGGGCGTGGTCCACCGCGCCGACCTACTGCTCGAGCACCATCACGGAGCGTGGCGGAATGAAGGGTGAACGACTTGGAGAGTTCGAGGAGTTGGTGCTCCTCTGCGTCCGCCGGCTCGCCGACGAAGCCCATGGGTCGTCCATTCAGGCGGCCCTGGCCGAGCAGGCGGGGCGGGACGTCACCCTGGGCGCCATCTACGCCGCCCTGGACCGGGCCCAGCGGAAGGGCCTGGCCGACTCGTGGCTGGGTGAGCCCACCGCGGTACGGGGCGGCCGGGCCAAGCGGCACTACGCGGTGACGGCCGAGGGCCTGGAAGCGCTGGAGGAGAGCCGGCGGATCAGGGAGACCCTCTGGGCACAGCCCGGCGAAGTCCGGCCGTGAGTGGTCCGGGGCCTGACCGAGGCCCCCCTGCGACGCCCCCAGCGGACCTCCCCCGGGCGCTACGCTGTGTCTTGGAGCGACTCCTCCCCGCCCACCGGCGCGACGACGTCCTGGGCGACCTGGAGGAGACGTACCGGAACCATGCGGCACGCCTGGGCCGGGGACGGGCCCGGCGGCGGATGTGGCGGGAGGCCGCCGCGCTACTGGCGTGGCGTCTGGGAAACCGAGGAGCGAGAGGACGGCGCACGGACGGGGGGCGCACCCCGCGTTCGGGTAGATCCAGTGACAACGGGAGGATGATGATGGGACGGGATCTTCTTCAGGATCTTCGCTTCGGGCTGCGCACCCTGGCGCGCCAGCCGGGGTTCGCTCTCACGGCCATCGTGGTGCTGGGCCTGGGCATCGGCGCGTCCACGACGGTGCTCACCCTGGTGAACCGGATCTTCTTCGACGCGCCACCCCACGTCGTCCAACCGGACCGCCTCGTACGCGTCTGGCGCTCGTGGGCGCCGGGCGAGGGCGGCGGGGCGCTCCAGTACCCCGACTACCTGTACTACCGGGACAAAGTCTCGACGCTGGACGGCCTGGCGGCCTGGGGAGGCACGCGGCAGGCGTCGTACACATTGGACGGCACACGGTCGGACCAACTCTCGGCGCTCTTCGTGTCGGACAACTACTTCTCGGTCCTGGGCGTTGCTGCCGCCCGGGGGCGCTTCTTCACGCCCGACGAGAACCGGGCGCCGGGCGCCGTTCCGGTTGCGGTGGTGAGCGACGGTTTCTGGCGGAGGGCCCTGGCAGCCGACCCGGACGTAGTGGGACGCACCCTCTCCATCAACGACATCACGTTCACGGTGGTGGGTGTAGCCCCTCCGCGCTTCCGGGGCCTCACCGCCTTCTCCGGCGCTCCCGACGTCTGGATTCCCATCGCCATGTTCGGCGCCGTGGCGCGCACCGTCGACGAGGCGTGGTGGCAGAGGCTCCCCGATGCGCGCAGCAACTGGCTCTCGGTGGTGGGGAGGCTGTCCCCGGGCGAGACGTTCGAGGCGGCCGACGCCAACCTCAAGGCGCTGTCCGACGCCCTGACCTACGACGGCCGGTCCGAGAACGAGAGCGTCCTGGTGAGTCGGCAGGCCCTCTACAGCCCGTCCCAGGCCGCCACGCTGGCCACGCTGTCGGGGATGCTCCTGGCGGTGGTGCTCATCGTCCTGGCCATCGCCACCGCCAACGTGGCCGTCCTCCTCCTGTCCCGGGCCACCACCCGGGCCCGGGAGATGGGGATCCGCACCGCGGTTGGCGCCGGCAGGGGGCGCCTCTTCCGCCAGCTCCTGGCCGAAGGCCTCATCCTTGGCGTAGCCGGGGGGATTCTCGGCGTGGCCCTGGCCTACGCGCTCTCCGACGCCGCCGCATCGCTCCTGCCCTACACCTTCGCGACCCACTTCGCCCCCGACGCCCGGGTGCTGGCCGTGGCCCTGGCCGTCTCGGTGGCTACGGCCGTGCTGTCGGGTCTTGCCCCGGCCCTTCATGCGGCTCGGACCGACGTGGCCGCCTCTCTGGAGGGGACCCGGACGGCCGGCAGCCGCAGCCGGGTGCGTGATGTCCTGGCCGTCGCACAGATGGCCCTTTCCCTGGTCCTGGTGGCCGGCGCCGTCATCTTCGCCCGGAGCTTCTGGACGGCCCGGACACAGGACCTTGGATTCGCTACCGAGAACCGGCTGGCCCTCCAGGTCAATCTCCGCGCTCTGGATTACACCCGGGACGAGGGAGAGGCCTTCATCCGGCAGGGGCTGGCCCGACTCCGCGCCCTGCCGGGCGTCGTGGACGTGGCCACGACCCGCATGATCCCGTTCCGGGGCGATTGGAGCACCAACATCACCCCGCCTCCGGGCGCCCTCTCCAACACCGAGGGGGGTGATCTGTGGATTGGGATGAACGCCGTCTCCCCCCACTACTTCGACGTCATGGGCGTGCGCATCGTACGAGGGCGGCCGCTGGGGGCCGAGGACGGCCCCGGTGATCCTCCTGCGCTGGTGATCAACGAGACCCTGGAGCACCTCCTGTGGCCCGGAAGAGACGGGCTGGGTCAGGTTGTGAAGCTCGGAGAGGACCGCCAGTTCACCGTGGTGGGCATCGCCCGCAACGCCACGTACTACGAGCTCGGGGAGGAGCCCACCACCCAGGCATACGGCTCGGTGGGCCAGGTGTACCAGCCCCGCGTCAACTTCGTGCTCCACACGGCCGGTCCGCCGAGCCAGTGGGTGTCCCCTGCCGAGGCGGCCCTCCGGGAGATGGAGCCGGACCTGGCCTTCGGCTGGGTGGACAGCATGGCCTCGGTCTTCGAGGACGTCACCGCCCCATACCAGGTGTCCGCCGTGCTGGTGGGGCTCTTCGGCACCCTGGCGCTGCTGCTCGCAGCGGTGGGGCTCTACGGCGTCGTCTCGTTCCTGGTGGCCCAGCGCACCCGGGAGATCGGCGTGCGCATGGCCCTGGGCGCCGACCGCCGCCGCGTGGCCGGCGAGGTCCTCCGGGCAGCCTTGCGCCTGGCCGGCGTGGGGATCGTGCTGGGCCTCGGAGGAGCCCTTCTCCTCCGCGGCTACACCCAGAGCCTTCTCTTCGGGGTGCGGGCCCAGGACCCGTGGGCCCTGGTCGCCGCGTCCGCCGTGCTCCTGGGGGTGGCCGCCCTGGCCGCTTCGGGACCCGCCCACCGCGCTACCCGGGTGGACCCCATGGATGCTATCCGCAAGGAATGAGGCCCGCGGGGCGGGAACGGGGAGGATCAGCCCGTCCGGGGTCCGCCCCCCTCCCCTTGCGCTATCCCCGGAACGCCGCAACGTTCTTGTTGTAGAATGGCAAGGTATTGTCACCCGACAACAAGACCAGCGATCCGGACCATGGCCAAAGC
>JASFRY010000527.1:0-3543 GCA_050114675.1 Gemmatimonadota bacterium
ACACGGGCGTGTCCGGTACGTACGGCCCACCGAACTCGTCGAAGAACGCGCGACTGTCCGGGTAGAAGAGCGACCCGTCGGTGTTGAACGAACGATCCTGGACTACGATGGGGATCTCACCGTATTGCCCGAGGGGGTCGTCGCCCACGATCGGGGCGGGCCCGGGCAGGATCGCCGTGCTCCCGTCCCGGCTGTCCAGGACCACGTCGTCGGGCCCGCCGCGGATGAGCCAGAAGCCCGCCGGCCCGGCGTAGACGTTCAGACGGGTCATGCCCAACGTGTGGTCGTGGTACCAGAGCGCGGTGGCGCGCTGGTCGTTGGGGTACGTGAACGACGCGGTCCCCGGGGCCCACTTCGCCTTGTACTTCCTGGCGAAGTAGTCGTAGAACGTGCCCGTCGTGGCATAGCCCGGAGGGATGTTGGCGGCGTTGGGCAGCCACCACGCCTCGGCGTACCCGTCGCTCTCTTCGGTGGTGTGTGCGCCGTGTACGTGCGTCACCATGGGTACGGGCCCCGTGTACGGTCCCGGCGTCGACGCGAAGCTCGGCCGCGTGTCACGCCCGGACTTGCCGCCCGGCGGGTTGGCCCAGTGGAGCGTCGGGTCCACCGGCAACAGGTGCGGCAGGTAGTTGCCGTTGGCGTCCACGAGCTCGTTCCGCCAGTCCACGGCGACCCTGCGGTTCCAGTTCGCCTCGATGGTGAAGGACGGGAAGTTGAAGGTCCCGCCCTGGGCCACGGTTCCCGGGTAGTCTACCGACCCGTAGCCCCAAACGGTGGTCTCCGGGTGGGGTGGTGAGAGGACCTGCTGGCTGAACTGCCGCACCGCGATCTTGTACAGATCCTGGTTGTTCAGGACCTTGCTCGGCGGCATGGCCGGCGGTTTGACGAGGGGCAACGCGAACTTGCCCACGTCGCCTGGGGCGAGGGTGCCTCCCGGGATCTGGGCCCACAGGGCCCTGAAATCCCAAGGGATCATCGCGACTCCGGCGCCCAGCGCGCTCAACCGGGCGAACTCACGCCTGGTAAGCAGCTTCATATGAGCCTCCAGCTCCGGGGGGGGATGTGCGCCCACCAGCCGCGTCGGTCCGCGATACACCGGCAGCCAGGCGGTCTTGGCGAGAGATCCTTGGCTTTGCGGACCGGCCTCGCGGCCGGGGTGCCCTTCTCAGATGTGGAGGCGGAGGCCCAGCAGCTACGGTGGGCTTGCCTTGTCGACCAGGTCGCGACCGCTCTATGGCGCCGGCCTGATCAGGAGGGTGACGTCACAATGACACGGCCCGTATCGTTACGCAAGAAAAATATTCGTAACGATTCTGGCGTCCGGTGGACGGCCGGTCGCAGCCCGTTGGGAGGGTGAACCGTGACATGGGTGGCGATTATGCGAAAATGCTGCTCATGTGGGTCGAGAGCGGGTCGTGGATGCCCGCCCACCCTTCGGCCCAGCCGAAAGCAGGGGGGGAACCGACCCACGACGCTTCGCGGGCTTTTCCCCACGCTCCAAACTCGCACGACCTCGGCGGCGTCCCATACCTTGGAGCAGACCCTCCAGCACGTGATCGTCGAACCGGAGGTGGTGGATGATGGGTGGTGTCGTGCGTGGGATCCGGCAGTCGATTCGTTCCCTGGTGCACAGCCCCGGTTTCGCCGTGCCGGCGCTCCTGATCCTCGGCATCGGGATGACCGCGGCCACGGCGATCTTCACCGTGGTGGACTCGGTGGTGTTCCGCCCCCTGGACTATCCCGACCCGGGTCGCCTGGTCCTGGTCTGCGAGGAGCATCCGAGAATACCGCCGGACGTGTGCATCGCGTCTCCGGCCAACACCGACGACTTCCGCACCGGGACCCGGGCATTCTCGGAGCTGGGCTTCGCACGGAGCTGGCAGTACTCCCTGGACGACGGACAGGGAGTCGAGGGCGTCCACGCCGGCCTGGCCACGGGGGGCTTCTTCCGGGCCCTGGGCGTGCGTCCCGAGGTGGGACGGCTCTTCACCGACGAGGAGCTCGGCCCGGACCACCCCGTTGTCCTCCTCGGCCACGCCTTCTGGATGACCCGCTACGGCGGTGACAGGAGCGTGGTGGGGCGCACCGTCCGGCTGGACGGCGATCCGTTCGAGGTGGTGGGCGTGCTCCCCCGGGGCTTCGAAGCCCCCTTCGACATGGAGGGCGCGGAGCTCTGGGTTCCCCCGTACTTCCGCCTCACCGATGCCGAGGTCCGGGGCTGGCGGGGATTCCGCGCCGTGGGACGGCTGGCGCCGGGCGAGACCCTGGCGTCGGCGACGGATCAGGTGAAAGCGGTGTATGCCGGCATCGCGACGGAGCACGAGGAGGTCGACGACGCGTGGCGCGTCCGGCTGCGGGGCCTCCAGGACGCGGTGGTGGGATCTGCCCGCACCGTCATGCTCGCCTTTCTCGGCGCCGCCGGGCTTCTGCTCCTGATCGTGTGCGCCAACGTGGCCAACCTCCTTCTGGCCCGGGGCCTGGGGCGCCGGCGCGAGCTGGCGGTCCGGGCGGCCCTCGGGGCGGAGCGTGGACGCCTGGTCCTGGGAATCCTGGGCGAGAGCCTGGTGCTCACGGGGTTCGCGACGGTGCTGGCCCTGATCCTGGCCGGTGGCGCCACGCGCCTCCTCCTCGTCCTGGCACCTCCCGGCATTCCCCGCCTGGACGAGGTGGCCATGGACGGCCGGGTGCTGGCCTTCGCCGTGCTGCTTTCGGCGGTGGCCACCATGGCGTTCTCGGTGCTCCCGGCGCTGCGCGTCACCGCGTGGGATCTGGCACAGACCATCAAGGCGGGCGGCGGGGGAAGGGAAGCCTCGTCCTCGGGCCGTCTGCGCACGGGCCTGGTCGTGGCGGAGCTGGCCCTGTCCGTGGTGCTCCTGGCGGGTGCCGCGCTTCTGGTCCGGAGCTTCACCAACTACACGCGCTGGGATCCTGGATTCGCACCCGACGGCGTGCTCACCGTGAGCGCGTTCATGTCGCCGGGCACCTATCCGCAGCGCACGGACCTGGTTCCGTTCTATCGCCAGGCGGAGGCAGCCATCGCCGCGGTGCCGGGCGTGGTCTCGGTGAGCAGCGCCTCGGCGGGACCCCTCTTCGGCGGGGGCGATGGCGCGACTCCCTTCGCCACCGAGGCGTGGGACGGCACGGCTCCGCTCCCCAGCGGGTCGTGGTTCGACGTGGGGCCGGGGTATTTCTCGACGCTGGGCATTCCTGTGCTGCAGGGCCGTGAGATCACCGAAGAGGACCAGGCCGGAGCCGAACCGGCGGTCGTCGTGAACGAGACCCTGGCCCGCATGGCCTGGCCCGGCGGGGAGTCCGTGGGCCGAACGCTCCGCCTTCCCGAGCGCGACCAGACGCTGCGGGTGGTTGGCGTGGTGGCCGACGTGCCTCCCCTGACGCCGGGCGAGCCCGCGCCGCCTGAGATGTACTGGTCGAACCGGCAGCTGCCCCGGTGGGCCACGTTCTTCGTCGTACGCTCCAGCGGAGATCCCCTCCAGGTGGCCGGTGCGGTGAGCGACGCCCTGCTGGCCCTGGACCCGGCGCTCT
>JASFRY010000528.1:0-3542 GCA_050114675.1 Gemmatimonadota bacterium
GGCCGATGACCCGATTGAAGAAGGTGGACTTCCCCACGTTGGGCCGGCCCACCACGGCGATGACCGGGAGGCGGTGACTCACGCGGCCCCCGGCATCGGCGTCTCCGCCAGCGTTGCCAGCGCCTCCATCACCTCGTAGCCCCGCACCACGGTGGCCGGCGCCTGGGCGGCGACCAGGTCTTCCAGGGGGAGGCTGTCGATGAACAGCTCGTCGGCGTTGAGGGCCTCGGCGGGGAGCGCGACCACGTCGCCCTCCCGGGCGGAGCCCAGCGCCCGCACGATGTCGCGGCCCGCCAGCAGCCCCGCCACGGTGCACGTCTCCCCGAAGAAGTCGTTCACGACCTCCACCACCTCCACGTCGGCTCCGGTGGCCCGGGAGAGCGGCTCCGCCCGGTCCCGGAGGAAGGGCGCCATGGAGCGGCCCGTGACCAGCCGGAGGCGCCGCCCGTCCAGTCGGGGCACGTTCCCGAGGCCGGCGTCGAAGTCGTCCACGAACCGGCGTACGGCACCCACCCCGTTCTCGTAGAGCGCGCCCTCGTCGTAGTACGCTGCCGGGGGAATCTCCCGTCCTGCGATGAGGAACATCTCGTCGGCGGCGTAGCACCACCCGAAGCCGCGCTCGGCGCGAGCGCGGGCCCGGGCCCGATCCACCGTGGCGAGGGCCCGTTCGGCCTCATGCCCGCGGAGGAGCCGCACCGGGCGCTCCAGGTTGTAGCGCGTCAGCCCCACGGGCACCACCGAGAGGGAGCGGATGCCGTCGCCCAGCCCCCACAGGTCCTCGATGGTTCGCTCCAGGTGGACCCCGTCGTTCCATTCCGGGCAGAGGACCACCTGGGTATGGACCTCGAGGCCGTGCTCCAGGAAGAAGCGGAGCTGATCCATGATGAGGCCGGCGCGGTCGTTCACCAGGAGACGTCGCCGGACCTCGGGCTCGGTGGCGTGCACGCTCACGTACAGCGGGGAGATGCGCTGGTCCACCAGCCGCTGGATGCCCTTGGGCCCCAGGTTGGTCAGCGTGACGTAGCTGCCGTAGGTGAAGGAGAGGCGGAAGTCGTCGTCACGGAGCCAGAGGCTCTGCCGGACACCCTCCGGGTTCCCGTCGATGAAGCAGAAGACGCACTTGTTGGCGCACTCGCGGACGGTGTCCGGTGCCGGGACGATGCCCACGGAGCTTCCGGGCTCCCGCTCGATGTCGTAGACCACCGTGTCCCCCGACGGGCCGACCGTCTCGATCTCGAGCTCGGTGTCCGAGAGGAGGAACGTGAGGTCGATACCGTCACGGACGCGCTCGCCGTTGATGCGCACGACGCGTGAGCCGATCTCGAGGCTGAGCTCGTCGGCGATGCTTCCGGCTTCGATTTCGGCGATGCGGACCACGGGGCTCCCGGGGCGGGCGAGATGATTGCGGCAAAGCATTGAAAGCTAACGGCGCTGCGGAGCGTCTTCAATTTCCTCCCGGCCCCGTTGACGGGATGCCGGGTGTGGCGCACCATGACCCGTCGCCCGACCCGGGGAACCCCGCGGCCCGGACCGACGTACGCACCGCGTGACCCCAGGCCCCGGTGGTGGAGGAGACTCGCCCATGACGTTCCGTGCCGTTCCGGCCCTCGCAGCCCTGGCCACCGTGCTCGCGGTAGCCTGGGGGTGTGAGCAGGCGGAGCAGGTCCGGGACCATTTTCGGGATCTGACGCCCCACGAGGCGTACCTGGCGTCCCTCTCCGGCGCGGGGCTCACCGAGACCGCGCTGGTGAAGGACTGGATCTCGTCCAGTCTGGATGCCGTGGCCCACCCCGTGCCCGTGGATCTTCCCTTCCAGGAAGAGGGGTTCATCGCGCCCGAGGAGGCCGGGGCCGTGGCCTACCGACTCCACGTCGGGCGTGGCCAGCGGCTCACGGGCGAGGTCACGCTGTCGTCGGGCGAAGGGGCACGCGTCTTCGTGGATCTCTTCCGGATGCCCGAGGACTCCACCGATGCGCTGCGCCCCGTCCTGTCCATGGACTCGGTGCCCGGGACGTTCCGGTACGAGCCGTGGCGGGGGGGCGACTACATCCTGCGTGTCCAGCCCGAGCTGCTGCGCGGCGGTCGCTACCGCGTGACCCTCCACCTGGAGGCGCAACTCGCCTTCCCCGTGCAGGGCAAGAACGATCGGGCCATCCTCAGCTACTGGGGTCAACCCCGCGACGGCGGACGGCGGAGGCACGAGGGCGTGGACATCTTCGCCCGGCGCGGAACCCCGGTCCTGGCCCCTGCCGACGGGGTGGTGCGACGCATCCAGGTAACCCGGCTCGGCGGGAAGGTGGTCTGGCTCCGCGACCCGGTTCGGAACGCGAGCCTCTACTTCGCCCACCTTGACAGCCAGGCGGTGGAGGCGGGCCAGCGTGTGAAGCTGGGAGACGTCCTGGGCTTCGTGGGGAATACGGGGAACGCGCGGACCACCAGCCCCCACCTCCACTTCGGGATCTATCGACGGGGAGAGGGCGCCGTGAACCCCGCGCCCTTCCTCCGGCAGCCTCGAGGGACCCTCGCTCCCCTGGCGGCCGATCTGGCCCGGCTGGGTGGCTGGGTCCGGCTGAGTGAAAAGGGCATCCACCTCCGCCAGGCACCCGGTCTACGCACCGAGGTCGTGCGCGATCTGGAGCAGTACACGCCGGCTCGCGTGCTCGCCGGATCGGGGGACTGGTATCGGGTTCGGCTCCCCGACGGAACGGCCGGCTACGTGGCCGCCCGCCTCACCGAGCCCGCCGATCTTCCCCTGGGGACCCGCACTGCCGCCGCGGGAACCGCCTTGCTGCGAGGGCCGGACACCGCGGCGCCGGTGGTGGAGGAGCTGAGGGGCAGCGCCGAGGTCCCGGTGCTCGGCCGCTACGGGGACTACCTGTACGTGCGTGCCCCCACCGGCGGGCCGGCGTGGATGGGCGCGGGCTCGTAGCAATCGGCGACCGGGCGCTGGAGAGCCCCCGACGCGGCATGCTCAGGGCACGAAGTCTTCCGTGTCCCCGATGATGATCTCCGGATCGATGGTCTGCGTGCTGCCGTCGGTGCAGTGGATGTGCACGGCGTAGCTGTACACGTGATCCTGCTGCGCCTGGGAGACCGGCGTTCCGCTGTCGGCCGGCGCCTCCGGGGTCCCCACGATGCTGCGGGAGGCGAAGGGCCAGTCGAGCGTGTCCTTGGGAACGATCTCCCACGATGTCGCCCGCCCCGAGTTCTCGGTCCACCGGACGTTGTCCGCCCGCCTCATGTCACGGCGGAAGGGCTGGACCTGGGGGGTCTCCGAGGCGTTGCATGCCGCCACGATGCTGGCGGGCCTGACGTCCCGGAGGGCCCTGCCGGACGCCGCTACGGAGCCGAGGGACACGACGAGGAGGGTTGGCAGAAACACCACGTATGCACGCACGATGGCCTCCGTGCCGGGGGGCAGGACCGGCCGGACGGGCCGGATCCCATGCCCGAGGATGTGCCTTCCCGTTGCGGCGCACAAGGACAAGTCGTCGCCCCGGGCCCTCCGGAGAGCTCCGGCCAGCAGTGGGGCGACCCGGACC
>JASFRY010000529.1:0-3542 GCA_050114675.1 Gemmatimonadota bacterium
GGCGGCGAGGACGAGCGCCGCGCAGAGCGCGGCCCGTGCGGAGCGAATGGCCATGGCAGTAACTTCTGTAGATCCTGGTGAAGAGCAATCGTATGTCTGCAACGCGTTCCGGTTCCCTTGGGGGCCGTCTCCGGATCCGGCCCCCCTCTGTGCGCTCGGTGCCCGTCTTCCTGACCTCGCTCATGGTGCTGGCCGGGGCGCGGGGGGCTCTGGGTCAGTGTCGTGCCGACCCCGACACGGCCCTGGGAGACATTCTGAGGAACCGGTTGGAGGAAGCGGACGCAGCGGAGACGGTCTTCGCCCAGGGCCATGAGATCCGGGCACGCGCGGCGCTTCCCACATTCTACCTTCGCCGGGAATACGCGCCTGCCTGGATATCGGGCGGCGCCCCGTCCGCATGCGCGACCCGACTCGTTGCGGCGCTGCGCGAGGCGCCGGAGGACGGGTTGGACGGCGCCGACTACCACCTCGCGGTGTTGGACTCGCTCATGGGGGGAGGGAGCCCCGCTATCTCGCCGCCTCGCTCCCTCTGCTCCTCAGGCTCGAGACCATCACCCGGCTTCTCCAGGAACACGGCATCGCGCCCGATGCGCTCCGGGTCATGTCGGGATTCCGCACGCCGGCGTACAATGCCTCCATCGGAAACACGACGATCTACTCGCGTCACCTCTGGGGGGACGCAGCCGACGTATACGTGGACGCCGACGGAGATGGGCGCATGGACGACCTGAACGGTGACGGCCGCCACACGGTGGCCGACGCGAGGCTCCTGGCCACCTGGGTCGAGGGACTCGAGGCCCGGAAGAGCTGGCGTCCGGGTGGGCTCGCCTCGTACCGCGCCAACGCGGTGCACGGTCCCTTCGTGCACGTGGACGCTCGCGGCACCCGGGCCCGCTGGTAGCGCGGGCGAGCGGCCATGCGCATCCTCCTGCTCCTGGTTCCGGGCTTCTTCGTAGGCCTGTTCGTGGTGGATTGGCTGCGCCGCCCGTTTTCCGAGGACGACGAGCTCGTCAAGCGATGGCTCAAGGAGCAGCCCGTCACCGTGGTGGCCGTATGCACGGCCCTGGGTTCGGCGGTGTTGGGCGCCGTCCTCCTGGTCTTGAGCAACTGGACGAAGTGACTCTCAACCCGACGAGACCATGCACATCTCTCGCACCCCAGGCCCGACGGCCGCGCTTCTGGCGTCGCTGCTGGCCGTCGGCGCCTGCACCGATGCCTCGGTCCCCCATCCCATCGACGTGGTGGAGGCCACCATCCCCCGGGTCCAGGAGGCCGTCCGCTCCGGGGAGACCACCTGCCACATGGTGGTCCAGGCGTATCTGGACCGTATTGCGGCCTACGAGGACAGGATCAATGCCATCACGGTGGTGAACCCCCGGGCGCTCCAGCGGGCCGACGAGGAGGACGCCGCCCTGGCGGGCGGGGAAGACCCGGGTCCCCTCTTCTGCGTGCCCATGCTCGTGAAGGACAACTTCGACACCCACGACATGATCACCACGGGCGGCTCCATCGCCCTGAAGGACAACCTCCCGCCCGACGACGCCTTCATGGTGCGGAAGATCCGCGAGGCGGGGGCCATCGTGCTGGCCAAGACGAACATGGCCGAGTGGGCGTTCAGCCCCCGGGAGACGGTGAGCTCGTCCTTCGACACCACCCGCAACGCCTATGCCCTGGACCGCGTGCCGGCGGGCTCCAGCGGGGGCACGGCGTCGGGCGTGGCTGCGAGCTTCGGCCTCATCGGCCTGGGCTCGGACACCGGTAACTCGATCCGGGGCCCATCGTCCCACCTGGCGTTGGTGGGGATCCGCTCCACCATCGGGCTGACCAGCCGTGACGGCGTCATCCCCCTCTCCTTCGACCGTGACATCGCCGGACCCATGGGGCGCACCGTGGCCGACGTGGCCCGGGTCTTCAACGTGGTGGCCGGATACGATCCCGCCGATCCCTATACCGAGGCGGGCCGGGGAAAGAGGGAAGCCGACTACACCAGCTTCCTGGATGCCGACGGCCTCCAGGGGGCGCGCATCGGCGTGCTCCGGGCCCTGGTGGACCCGGAGGAGGCCGACACCGCCATCGTGCGCCTCTTCGACCAGGCCGTCTCCGACCTGGAGCGTCTGGGCGCCCAGGTGGTGGATCCCTTCGACTTCGACGTGGAGGCGGAGCTGGACCGGCCCAACATGTTCTGTCGCCGCTTCCGCTACGACATGGGGCGCTACCTGGCGTCTCTGGGTGACGAGGCGCCCATCCACGACGTGGCGGAGGTCCTGGAGACCGGACAGTACGCGCCGTCGTCGGAGCGCTCCCTGCGGTCCAATGCCCGCATGCCGCTGGACGTGGCGCCTGCGGACTGGGATCCGCCGTGCCCCGACTACGCCGAGAACCCGGGCCGGCAGGCCTACCTCCACGATCTGGTGGCCGCCATGGACAGCGCTGGCGTGGACGCGCTGGTCTACCCGTCCTGGCAGAACCCCCCGGCCCACCTGGACCGGGCGTCGGAGGAGTACAAGGGCGACAACAGCCAGCTCGTGGCGCCGGCCACCGGAATGCCGGCCATCACGGTGCCCATGGGCTTCAGCTACGGGGATCTTCCTGCGGGCCTCCAGATCCTGGCCCGGCCCTGGGCCGAGGGGCTCCTCTTCCGCTACGCGTACGCCTACGAGCAGGGGACCCACCACCGGCGTCCTCCGGAGGGCTTCCCTGAGCTGCCGTCCGGGTCCTGACCCATGTCCCGACCGCGTGCGTCATCTACGCCGTTGACATGAGCTCCACGGCGCGGTGAATTGGGCGACCATGGGCTCTTCCACGACGCTGGCACCGGTCCGAGATCTCTTTCGCGCGGTGACGCGCGCAGTGGCGCCCCTCTCCGCCGGCTTCGACGAAGGGGAGTGGAAGCGTGCCGAGGACATCGTGAACGGAGCACTGGCACGTCGCCCCGCCTCGGTGCGCCGCCAGCTGCCCCTCTTCCTGAGGGTGGTGGACCTCCTTGCCAGGCTGCGGTTCGGACGCGGCCTTCCCTCGCTGGACGCCACGCGGGTCCGGCGCATCCTCTTCCGGCTGGAGCGGGCGCCGGCGCTCCTCCTGCGGCGCGGTGTCTGGGGCGTGCGCACGCTGGCGTTCATGGGTGTCTACGGCCAACCGACCCGGCGGGAAGCGCTGGGCTATGAAGCCTCGCTCCGGGGTTGGCAGGACCGGGGAGCGGGCTTGCAGGGACCGTGGCCCGAGCGTGACGGCGCCGGACCCCCCGAGGCGACGATCCTGACCGTCGAAGACACGCCGGGCCGAGAGGCATCGGATGCGTGAGGAACGCGCCGACGTCGTCATCGTCGGCTCGGGCGCCGGAGGCGGGACCGTGGCCCAGCGCCTGGCTCCCCTGACCCGTGACGGCCGACGCGTCCTGGTCCTGGAGCAGGGCCCCAGGCTCCGGGATGGCGAGTTCACCGGCGACGAGCTGGACATGGCTTCGGCCCTGTATGCCGACGACGGGGGATTCCTCACCGCCGAAGGGAGCATGACCCTGGCGTTCGGCCGGGCCTACGGGGGCT
>JASFRY010000530.1:0-3529 GCA_050114675.1 Gemmatimonadota bacterium
ACGGCATCGAGCATCGAGCCGCGCGGCCAACCTAGGGAGCCGACCGTCCCCGTCGCAAGCCGAGGAAGGGCGCCTAGAATGCGGGGAACCGCCGGCCCCGGGGACCGATCCGCCCCCCCTTTCCCTAGCGTCTTGCCTCCCCCACACTATCTCCACTAAGATTCTTCACTGAAGGTTCTTTACTGAAAGACGTGGCGAGGCCCCTGCCGCTTTGCGGGGACCCGCACACGGGCGAGCGAGGCTGGTCGGACATGGGTGACAACACCTCCAACAACCTCCTGCGTGGCACCGTGGATCTGCTGGTCCTGCGCACCCTGGCCCAGGGCGAGATGCACGGGTTCGCCGTGGCCCGATGGATCCGGGAGGAGAGCCGCGAGGCCGTCTCCTTCGAGGACGCGGCGCTCTACCAGTCCCTGCACCGTCTGGAGCGACAGGGCCTGGTGGTCTCCAACTGGGGACGCTCGGAGAACAACCGCCGCGCCCGGTTCTATCGTCTCACGGCCAAGGGCAGGCGCCATCTGCAGGACGAGGCTGCGGCGTTCCGGAGCTACGCCGAGGCGGTGATGCGACTCCTGGGCCCCAAGGCGGTGGGAACCGAGCCGTGACCGGGCCGGCCGGGCACAAGCCGGTGCAACCCCGGCGGGGCGAGACGTGGAAGACGAGGAGTAGATGACGATGGGACGTGGGGATGACTTTCGGCTGTCGGGATCGCCGGGACCTGAGCGGGAGCTGGACGAGGAGATCCGATTCCACCTGGATCACAGGGCAGCGGAGCTCGAGCGCGCAGGTCTGAGCCCCGACGAGGCGCGCCGTCGGGCGGAAGAGGAGTTCGGCGACCTGGACGGCACCCGCCGGTACTGCCGGAGGGAGGACCAGCGCCGCCTTCGGCGCACCCGCCTCCGCCGGCTTCCGGCCGCCGCGCGCGACGAGCTCGTCCTGGCCTGGCGGGCCCTGACGCGGCGTCCCCGGCGCGTGCTGGGGCCCCTTGCCATTCTCGCGGTGGCGGTGGCGCTCAACGTCCTGATCTTCACGGTGGTCCGGAGCGTCCTGCTCACCCCGCTCCCCTTCCCCGACCCGGGCCGCGTGGCCGTGATCCAGGAGATCACGGAGGGATACGGCCTGTCCCGGGTGTCGTACCCGGTCCTGGACGCCTGGCGGCAGCGGGCGCGCTCGGTGGACCCGGTGACGTCCTACATCGACAACGAGGTGGCCCTCGCTCTGGAGGATGGGGCGGTCCACATCCGGGCCGCCGAGGTCACCGAGGGCTTCTTCGATCTCCTGGACCACCCCATGCTCGTGGGCCGGCCCCTGCCCCCCGGGGCCCACCGGCCCGACGCGCCCCCCGCCGCCATCATCTCCGAAGGGCTGTGGCGTCGCTCCTTCGGTGCCTCGCCGGACATTCTGGATCGGAGCCTCCGGCTGAACGGCAGGGACGTCCCCGTGGTGGGGGTGGTCCGCGCCGGCGCCGGCTTCCCGGAGGACGTCGACGTCTGGGTGGCGCTGGAAGCCACGAGTCCCCAGCTGCTGGACGTCGCGGGAGCCAAGGTCCTGGTGGGCCTGGCTCGGCTCCGTCCCGGGGTGTCACTGAGCGCCGCCGCCGGTGAGCTCTCCGGCATCGCCGCCACGGTGGACGGCGGAGCCAAGGAGGCGTCGGTCGTTGCCCTGTCGGACCGGCTCGTGGGTGACGTACGCACCCCGCTCATCCTCCTGGAGGGTGCGGTCCTCCTGGTTCTCCTGGCCGCGTGCGCCAACGCCGGGAGCATGCTCCTCGCCCGGGGCGTGCGCAGGCGCTCGGAGCTGGCTGTCCGGGCATCGTTGGGCGCCGGGGCCCGTCGGGTGGCCGGCGCGCTCCTGCTGGAGGGGCTCCTTCTGGGCGGAGCGGCCGGCCTGGTCGGGCTGGGGCTGGCCGCCGCGGCGTTGAAGCCTGCGCTCGCTCTGGTCCCCCGGGACCTCCCCAGAGTCGAGGGCATCCACCTGGATCCGTGGATCGGCGCCTTCGCTCTGGCCCTCGCCGTCCTCACCGGCCTGGTCACCGCGCTGGCGCCTGCCGTCGCCGGGGCCAGGACGTCGCCGGCGGCGCTCCTCCGGGAGACGTCGGGGGCCGCAGGGGCATCCCCCTGGCTGCGACGGGCCCTGGAAGGCTTCGTGGTGGTGCAGGTGGCGCTGGCCGTCATCCTCACCGCCGGCGCGGGACTCCTGCTCCGGAGCTTCGTGGCGACCGTGCGCGAGGATCCGGGCTTCGATCCCTCCCAGGTGACGCTGGCGGACGTGAGCCTACCCGGCTCGGCGTATCCCGACTCGTCGTCCTGGCTCGCCTTCGCCCACGAGCTCCTGACACGGAGCGCGGATCTCCCCGGGGCCCGCGCCGTGGCGCTGGGACGCAATCTGCCCATCTCCGGCTCCACCATGACGTCCCCCCTCATGGTGGAGGGAACGACCGAGCCCACGGCGTCGGTGCAGGTGGCCATGGTCACGGCCGGCTACTTCGACGTTCTCCGCATCCCGCTTCTCACCGGGCACGGGTTCGGCGACGGCGACCGGGAGGGTGGCCCCCAGGTCCTGGTCGTGGATCCCGACGTCCGCGCCTCGGACGGCTCCCCTGTGGCCGTAGGCTCCCGGGCCCACTCGTTCTTCGGGACCGACGACTACCGCGAGGTGATCGGGGTGGTGGGCGCCGTTCGCCACGACGGGCTCCGTGCCGCGCCGCCGCCCACGGCGTACGAGCCCTTCTTCCAGAAGGGAGGAGCCCGGGGCTTCTCCGTCCTGGTACGCTCCGACGCGCCGGCCGGCACGGTGGCCCGAGCGCTGCGGGCCCTGCTCCGCGACATGGATCCCGACCTCCCGGTGGACAGGGTGACCACCATGGGTGCCCGGATCCGCCGGTCCATCGCCGAGCCTCGCTTCTTCACGGTGGTCCTGTCCCTCTTCGGGGCAATGGCGGTGCTCCTCGCCCTGGCTGGATGTCAGGCGGGACTCGCCCACCGCGTGGCCGAGCGACGGAGGGAGATCGGGCTGCGCATGGCTCTGGGCGCGTCCCATCCCTCGGTGGGAAGCTTGATCCTGCGGCGGGGTCTCCTCCTGACCGGCGCAGGCGCCGTGTTGGGCCTCGTCGTCGCGCTCCCGTCGATGCGACTCCTCCAGAGCCAGCTCTACCAGGTGTCTCCGGGTGATCCTCTGACCTGGCTTCTCCTCCTCACGCTCCTCTTCGTCGCGGCCGCGGCGGCGTCCTATCTGCCGGCTCGTCGGGCAGCGCGCACCGATCCCGCCGAGATCCTCCGGGAAGGATAGACCGCGTGGGGAGAGCATCCGGTGTCCCCGGGCACCCGACCGGGACGCGCCCGCGACCCGAGGCTCCGGACGAGGAGCCCTCCCGCGGTCGCCGAGCTCCCTAGTGTGGTGTTTCGGAAATCCGCGAGCCACCGAGAGCGCTTGGGGCGCCGGATCCTGCAAGGCGCGACGACGAGGAATAGCAGCGCTATTTCGAGGAGGAGCAACGCCGCAGGGCCGGATGCACCGGCGTTCGAATGGC
>JASFRY010000531.1:0-3511 GCA_050114675.1 Gemmatimonadota bacterium
TGCCGCTGCGCATGGAGGTCATCGTCGTGGACGACGGGTCCACCGACGGGACCCGAGACCTCCTGCCCGAGCTGGAGGCCCAGGGGCTCATCGACCAACTCGTCTTCCACGAGGAGAACGCGGGGAAGGGGGCGGCGCTGCGCACAGGCTTCGCACGGGCCACGGGCGACGTGGTGGTGGTGCAGGACGCCGACCTGGAATACGACCCCGAGGAGTTCCCCGTCCTCCTGGAGCCCATCCTCAGCGGCAAGGCCGACGCCGTCTACGGATCCCGCTTCCTGGGCGGACCCCACCGAGTGCTCCTCTACTGGCATTCGGTGGGGAACCGGTTCCTCACGCTCCTGTCGAACATGTTCACCGACATCAACCTCACCGACATGGAGACCTGCTACAAGATGGTCCGCAGGGAGCTGCTCCAGTCTCTGACGCTGTCGGCGGATCGCTTCGGCATCGAGCCCGAGCTCACGGCCCGTCTGGCCCAGGCCGGCGCCCGCATCTACGAGCTCCCCATCAGCTATCACGGGCGCTCCTACGCCGAGGGCAAGAAGATCGGCTGGCGGGACGGGGTCTCCGCGCTCTGGTCCATCGTCAAGTACAATCTGGCGTCACCCCCCACGGCCCGGTGGACGCCTCCTGCCGTCCCCGCGTGGGAACGTGGCGACCGCCTGGAGGAGGACGCCGAATCGTCGCCTCCCGGCCTTTCCGCCGCCGAAGCCGACTGAATCGGGCCCGTGACCCTCTCCCCTGCCCGGGTCCGGCTGCTGGTCGTCTTCGTCGCCCTGGCGGCGTACGCCACCTCCCTGGGCAACGGGTTCGCCTACGACGACAACCTCATCATCGCCAGGAACCCGGTGGTCACCGAGGGCCAGTGGGGAGACGCCCTCCTGGGGCCCTACTGGCACTGGGCCGGGGAGGGGTCGGGCCTCTACCGCCCGGTGACGGTGGGCGCATACACGGCCCAGTGGGCCCTGTGGGGCGGACGCCCCCTGGGCTTCCACGCGGTGAACGTGGCGCTCCACGTCGGCGTGAGCCTCCTGGTCCTCGAGCTGCTGCTCCTCTTCGTCCCGGTGCCTGGTGCCGCGGCGGGCGCCCTCCTCTTCGCGGTCCATCCCGTGCACGTGGAGGCGGTGGCCAACGTGGTGGGGTTCGCCGAGCTGGTGGCCGCCGCTGCGGTTCTGGCGGCGTGCCTCCTCTACCTTCGGGGGGAAGCCTGGAGTCCCGGGTGGCGGGCAGCCCGTCTGGCGGGCCTGTCGGTGCTGTACGTCGTCGGGCTGGGCGCGAAGGAGATCGCCGTCACCCTTCCCGGCCTGCTGGTCCTCCTGGAGCTGTATCGCAGGAGCGAAGAGCCGTTGGCGGACAGGCTGCGCAGATTGCTCCCGGTGCTGATCTCCCTCACGGCCGTGCTCGGGGCGTACCTCGTGCTGCGGGCGTCGGTGCTGGGCACGGTGGCGGGTGAGGTGCCCGCCCCGGCCCTCCGGGGACTCTCGGGAACGGAGCGGGTGCTCACGGCTCTGACGGTGTGGCCCGAGTACCTCCGCCTCATGGTCTTCCCCCTGGACCTGAGCGCCGACTACGCCCCCGCGGTGCTGCTGGTGTCCCGGACGGTGGACGCGGCCGTCCTCCTGGGCGCGGGCGTGCTCGTCGCGTGGCTCGCGGCTGCCGCGGCGCTGCGCCGGCGGGCTCCCGTCATCGCGCTGGGGATGGCATGGTTCGTCGTCGCGGTGCTTCCCGTGTCCAACCTCCTGCTCCCTGCGGGCGTCCTCCTGGCCGAGCGCACCCTCTACCTCCCCTCGGTGGGCGTCGCGCTGGTTGGCGCGGGACTCACGATGCAGCTTCTCCGGGCCACGGAGGGGAGGCCCTCCTGGCGACGACGCGGCGTCGGTCTGGCCATGGGCCTGGTTCTGGCGGGCTTCATGATCCGCACCGTCCTGCGGGTCCCTGCGTGGCTGGATACCTACACCGTGCTGAACACGCTGGCCGCGGAGCATCCCGAGTCGTACCTGGCGCTGCGGGGGAGGGCCTCGGGGTTGGATCGGGTGGGTGAGAAGGAGGAGGCGGCCCGATACTACGAGTTGGCCGTCCGCCTGGCGCCCCGCAACTATGCGCTTCTCGTGGAGGCGGCCGAGTTCTACGGCCGCCTCGGGCGGGATGGCCGCGGCGAGCAGCTCCTGAGACAGGCCATGGCGTTGACACCCGACCAGGTGCCCGCCTACCAGCTGCTGGCCGAGCAGCTCCTGCGCGAGGGGAAGGGGAGGGAAGCACATCGCGTCGCCCTGGAGGGCATCGCCCACGCCGGCCCCGCCCGCGTGCTCTGGGACGCGGTCTCCGAGGCCTACGTGGCCAGGGGAGACCTGGAAGCCGCAGTGCGGGCGCGGCGCGCCGCCCTGGGACTGGATCCCACCGCGGCCTCGGACTGGCGGCGCCTGGCCGACCTCCTGGACGCCCAGGGCCGCATCGGAGAGGCCGCTCGTGCCCGGGCACATTCGGAGTCCCTCGACTCCGCCGACGCTCCCTCCGGAAGAGGTGACCCGCTGTGAAGCTCTTCGAGTCTCCCCTGCGGAGCGTCCGCGTGGCCTCCCTCCTGGTGGCCGCCACGGCGGCGGTGGTCTATGCGAACTCGCTGCGGAACGACTTCGCATACGACGATGTGCACATCATCTCGGAGAACACCGACATCCAGAGCCTCGGTACACTGCCGGGGGCGCTGCTGAAACCCTACTGGCCGGGCCAGTACGGCAAGCAGCTGGGTCTCTGGCGACCCACCACGACGGGCCTCCTGGGCCTGGAGTATGCCGTGGCGGGCGAAGACCCCCTCCTCTACCACCTGGTGAACGTGGTGGCCCACGCCGGCGTGTCGGCGCTGGTCGTGCTCCTGCTGGCGGAGCTCATGACGCTGCCCGCCGCATTCGCGGGGGGGCTCCTCTTCGCGGTCCACCCGGTGCACACCGAGGCCGTGGCCAACGTCATCGGCATCGCCGAGGTGCTCCCGGCTCTCTTCTACCTCGGGGCGTGTCTCCTCCACCTGCGCGGCGGCGACCGGACGTCGTGGGGCCGGGCGCTGGGCATGGGGGTGCTCTACGCCCTGGCCTTCGGGGGGAAGGAGAGCGCGGTCACGCTTCCGGGGGTCCTCTTCCTCCTGGACGCGGCGCGCCGCAGGCTGGCGCCGGACGACCTGGCGGGGTACCTGCGTCGGCGCTGGCGCCTCTACGCCACGTTGGCTGCGGTGGCGGGGGCCATGCTCGCGGTGCGCTTACGGATCCTGGGCAGCATCGCCCACCCCTTCGGGCCCCTGGGCGCCGACCTCCTGGCCGACGTGCCCCGGATCTGGACGCTGGCGGACGTATGGAGCCACTACGTGCGCCTCCTGGTGTTCCCCATGGACCTCTCTTCGGACTATTCGCCCGACGTCATTCCCATTTCCCTGACGTGGCACGGCAACAATGTAGCGGGGGTGGTGCTGGCACTGGCGATCCTGGTGGGGGCCCTGGTGGCCTGGCGGAGGTCCGACATG
>JASFRY010000532.1:0-3504 GCA_050114675.1 Gemmatimonadota bacterium
CCGAATGGACCCTCACCCGCCACGTGGCGGCGGGGGAGGATCACCGCGTCGCCCTCCATTGGCGGCCTCGATCGGGGCCCACGGCTTCGTATACGTACGGAGACCTGCACCGGGCTGCGAGCCGCTTCGCCAGCGGGTTGACCCGCGAGGGCCTGACACCGGGGGATCGGGTGGCGATCCTGGCGGGACGCATCCCCGAGCTCCTCGTGGCCCTCCTGGGATCGCTGCGGGCCGGGGCCGTGCCCACGGTCCTCTTCTCCTCCTTCGGACCCGACCCGGTGCGGCGACGCCTGGCCCTCGCCCGCGCACGCCTCCTGGTGACGACGCCCCGGCTCTACCGGGACAAGGTAGAGGACCTTCGGGGTCAGCTCCCGGACCTCCGGCAGGTGCTGCTCGTCGATGATCCGGGGAGCCTGGCCGCGACGGCCTTCCGGGGCTCGCTCCCCGAAGGCACGGTGGACCTGGGCTCCTGGCTGGGACGGGGGGACGCGTCCACCCCCGATGCTTCGGTCTCCTCGGACGACATGGCGCTGCTGCACTTCACCAGCGGGACGTCGGGTGAGCCCAAGGGCGTCCTCCACGCGCACGAAGCCTTGGTGGCCCACGCACACACGGGTCACGCGGTCCTGGGTCTCCGACGGGGTCTGCGGTACTGGTGCACCGCGGATCCCGGGTGGGTGACGGGGGTCTCCTACGGGATTCTGGCCCCCCTGGCCGCGGGATCCACGGTGTTCATGGACGAAGAGGAGTTCGAGGCGCGGCGCTGGTGGGAGAACCTGGCGAGAGAAGGCGTGGAGATCCTGTACACGTCGCCCACGGCGCTCCGGCTGCTCCGTGCCTTCGACGCGGCCGGTGTTCCGCGGCGGCCCCTCCCCAGCCTCCAGGGGGTCTTCTCCGTGGGTGAGGTTCTGGCGCACGCAGAGGCGACATGGGCCGAAGCGGCCCTGGGGACGGCGGTACGAGACACGTGGTGGCAGACCGAGACCGGGAGCATCGTGGTGGCGACGCCGCTGGATACGACGCCCGAAGCCGGCGTCATCGGCAGTGCCGTGGAGGGCTTCGAGGTCGCGTGCCTGGAACGCACGGCCGGCGGCGTCGAGGAGGTCGCCTCCGGGGAGGTCGGTGAGCTCGCCGTGCGCGCGGGCTGGCCCTCCATGTTCCGGGGATACCTGGACCGCCCCGACCTCTACGAGGAGTCGTTCCAGGACGGGTGGTATCTCTCGGGAGACCTTGCGACCCGTGGAGCCGACGGCCGCATCCGCTATGTGGGGAGGCTCGGCGACGTCTTCAAGTCAGCGGGCCACCTGGTGTCCCCCGCGGAGGTGGAGGACGTTCTCCTGGAGCACGACGCGGTCGCCGATGCCGGGGTCTGGGGCCGGGACGACGCCATGGCCGGAAAGGTCATCGAGGCCCACGTGGTGTTGAGCGCAGGCCGCGAGGACGGGACGGCGTTGCGCCAGGAGATCCTCGCCTTCGCCCGGTCCCGGCTCGGCCCGGCTCTGGCGCCCCGCGCCCTCCATATCCGGAGCCAATTGCCGCGCACGCCGTCGGGAAAGATCCTCCGTCGATCGATGGGCCCCTCTCCTTCCTCCCCGCGGGAGGGCGTCTCTTGAGCTCCCAGAGCCTCCAGCCCGCCATCCTCGAGGTCCTGCGACGCGTGGTGCCCGTGGGACCCCGGGATCTCGATCCGGGCATTCCCTTCCGTGACCAGTTCGAGATGGACTCCCTGGACTTCCTCAACTTCGTGCTGGCGCTGGAGAAGGAGTTCGGCGTGAAGATCCCGGAGACCCGCTATCCCCGATGCGCGTCTCTGGCCGGTGCTGCCGGTGTCCTCCGGGAGGTCCGGGAGGGGTGAGGCCAGGGAGGGCGACCCGTTCGGGCGCGCTCAGACGCCCGGATGCTCGTCCGACCCGGCAGCCGACCCCAGCATGATCCGCCGGCCCATCCAGCCTCCACCCACCGATGCTCCGAGCTGGAGGAGGATCAGGCCCAGAACGGCGGGCGTGGGGCCGGACCACGCTTCCACGGGCTCGGGAAGGGTGAGGCTGCCCACGAACCAGACCAGGACGCTGAGCAGGGTCACGGCAGCGCCGTGGAGGATGGGCGCGTCGCCCCAGCGCAGCCCGACGAAGAGACCGCCGACGAAGAACCCGCCTGCCATGGCCACGGCCACGCCCAGGACCGAGGCAGACCCCTCGGGAAAGAGCCCCATGCCGACCAGCGCCAGGTAGACGGCGGAGGTGGAGGCGATGGCGATGAGCCAACCTCCGACGATCCAGCCGGGATGGAGGTTGCTGAGGTGCTCGGTACGCATGGTCCCTCCGGGAGACGACGACGATACCGGAACTTAGCAGGTCCCTCGGGGCGGGAGGTACGGCGGCCTGACCTTCTTCTTTCCGAGGGCAGGCGCGAGCGGCCGGCCCGGGGTTCCGAGGGAGCCCGGCGTACGCTCTACAGCCCGAGCTCGTACTGGAGTCCTGCGAAGGTGAGCCGGTGGTGGGGGGTCACCCCCAACTCCGCGATGGCGAGTCGGTGGGCCGGCGTCCCGTATCCCACGTTCCGCTCCCATCCGTAGCCCGGGTACCTGGCCGCCAACCGGCGCATGAGCCGGTCCCGGACCACCTTGGCCACGATGCTGGCGCACGAAATGGAGTGGATGAGGGCGTCACCGTCCACCACGGCCTCATGCTCCCAGGCGAGGTGCTTGACCGGGTTCCCATCCACCACCACGTGGCCCGGTCGCCCTGGAAGGTGATTCAGCGCACGGCCCATGGCCCTGGTGGTGGCCTGGAGGATGTTCACGCGATCGATCTCGCGCACCGAGGCGGCGCCGACGCCCACGGCCGCAACGCGGACGATGCGCTCGAAGAGCTCCTCGCGGACGTCGGGGGCCAGACGCTTGGAGTCGTCGGCACCCTCGACACAGACGTCCCGGGGCAGGACGACCGCCGCCGCCACCACGGGCCCGGCCAGCGGCCCGCGGCCCGCCTCGTCCACGCCTGCCACCAAACGGCCGCGGCTCCAGAACCTCCGCTCGTAGGCGAGGAGGCTCTGGAGCCGCTCCGTCCCGGACTCCGGCGGCATGGCCGGATCACCCGTCAGGGGTTGGTGCGCTTCTCCGCGATCCGGGCGCGCTTGCCGCGGCGCCCGCGCAGGTAGTAGAGCTTCGCCCGGCGCACACGGCCGCGGCGCACCACCTCGATGCCCGCCACCGTGGGGGCGTGGAGGGGGAAGATGCGCTCCACCCCGATGCCGCTGGAGATCTTCCGGACGGTGAATGTCTCCGCGAGGCCACCGTTCTTGCGGGCGATGCAGACACCTTCGAACGCCTGGATGCGCTCCTTGCCGCCTTCGCGGACAAGGTAGAGGACCCGGACGGTGTCGCCGGGAGCGAAGTCGGGCACGTCGTCCCGAAGCTGCTCTTTTTCGATTTCCTGGATCAGGTCAGCCATCGTTCGCCTCCCATGACACGAGCCGGAAGAGTTTCCGGAGAGACCGCTAATG
>JASFRY010000533.1:0-3503 GCA_050114675.1 Gemmatimonadota bacterium
CGTCGCGAACGTCCACCCCGTCCACCGTCACCCGTCCCTCCTCCACGTCGAAGAAGCGGGGGATCAGGGAGGCCAGCGTGCTCTTGCCCGCTCCGGAGCTTCCCACCAGCGCCACCGTCTCACCCCGGGCCATCTCCAGGTCGATGCCCCGGAGGACCAGCGGCAGATCCGCCCCATACCGGAAGGTCACGCCCTCGTAGCGCACCACCCCCCGGACCGGCTTGGGCAGCGGACGCGGATCCGGCGGATCCACGAGCTCACGCTCATGGTCCAGGAGCTCGAAGATGCGGCGGGCGGCGCCGGCGGCCTCCTGGAGGTTCCCGTAGAACCCCGCCAGCGACGTGATGGCCCCCGCGATGGTCACGGCGTACAGGAGAAACGCCACCAGGGTGCCCGGGGTGAGGGCACCGGCCAGGACCAGCCGTCCGCCCTCCCACAGCACCACCACGATGGCCCCGAAGGCGGTGAACGTCACCGCACCCGTCAGGCCCGCCCGGGCCACGGCGCGCCGCAGGCCCTCGTCGCGGGTCGCGTCGATCTCGACGCCGAAGTGTGCCGCCTCCCACGGCTCCCGCGTGAAGCTCTGGACCGTGCGGATCTGGGTGAAGACCTGCTCGGCCCGGGCCACCGCCGCCGCCAGCCGGTCCTGGATGCCGGTGCTCATCCTCCGCACCCGACGGCCGAACAGCCACCCCACCACGGCGGCCACCGGGATGGCGGTGAGCGTCACCAGGGTGAGGCGGGGATTGGTGGCCGTCACAAGCGCCAGGGCCCCGACGAGAAAGGCGCCCTGACGCACGAGCTCCGGGAGGCCGAAGCGCAGGACGTTCTGGAGCAGGGACGCGTCCGAGGCGAGGCGGGAGCTCAGCTCCCCCACCCGGCGCGAGGCGTAGAATCCCGGAGGCTGCCGGACCAGGTGCTCGAAGAGGTCCTTGCGGAGGTCGGCGATGACCCGTTCCGAGGTCGCCGTGGCCAGATAGCTCTGGCCGAAGTTGATGACCGCCTGGACCGCGAACAGCACCAGGAGCCCCACCGCGACGCGGTTCAGGAGCGCCGCGTTGCCCTGGAGGAAGGCGGCGTCCAGGAGCTCCCGCACCACGAGGGGAAACGCCAGCCCGATGGCGGTGCTCAACAGCATGAGGACGCCGGCCCCGTACAGGTGCCTCCGGTAGGGCCGGACGCGAGGCGCCAGGCGAGCGAGGAATCGGAATGCGCGAGCCGGGCTCAGCCGCTCTCTTGCCACGTGGACGAACCTTCGAGGGGGCAGACATGCGAAGGGGAGTTTCAGTAAGATAGGGGCCATGAAGACGCTGCACACGAGAGCCTTCACGGTTTCGGTGGTCTGGACGCTCCTGCTTCTCTGGCTGGGGAGCGTGGTCCATGCCACCCATTCGAGCCTGGCCTGCCCCGACTGGCCCACGTGCCACGGGACCCTCGTCCCCGAGATGACCGGCGGCGTGTTCTGGGAGCACCTGCACCGCCTGGTGGCCGGCGGCCTCATCCTCATGTGGAGCCTGGCCACCTGGATCGCGTGGAAGGAGCTCCGGCGGGAACGACCGTGGGTCTTCCGGGCGACGCTGGCCGGCGTCGGCCTCCTCCTCGTCCAGGCCGTGTTCGGGGGCCTTACGGTGATCTTCAAGCTCCCGGACCTGGTCTCCACCACGCACCTGGCCCTGGCCATGATCTTCCTGAGCCTGGCCACCGTGCTGGCGTCGTACACGGGGTGGTCGCGCAACACCGAGGCCCTATCCCCGCGCGCGGCCGCGGGGCTCAGGAAATGGGGCCTGGCCGTGGCCGTCCTCGTCTTCGTCCAATGTGTCCTGGGCGCCCTGGTCCGGCACACGGACGCCGGCATGGCCTGTCCCGACGCTCCGCTCTGCCTGGGTCAGCTCATCCCGCCCATGACGAACCACCTGGTGGCGCTCCACTTCACCCACCGGGTCGTGGCGCTCGTGGTGGCGGTCGCGGTGATCGCCCTGGCTGCCTGGTCCACGCGGGTCCGGGCCCCCGCCTCGGTGCGGGGGTGGGCGAGCTGGGCGGCGGTCCTGGTGCTCGTGCAGATCGCCCTGGGCTTCATCTCGGTGCTCACGGGGCTGGCGGTGGTGCCCATCTCCCTGCACACCCTGGTGGCAGCGAGTCTCCTGGCGATCCTCGTCCACCTCACCACGCTGGGATGGGTGGCGGGCGCGCGCGCCCCGGAAGAGGTGACGGTCCGCGCCGTGAGCCGCTGACGCCGGCCGGCCCGGGCAACCGTTCATGGATCGAACGCAGATCGGTGACACCCTCGCCCTGGTCAACGCCTCGCTCAACGCCACCAGCGCCCTGGCCCTGGCCGCCGGCTGGATCTTCGTGAAGCGCCGGAAGCTCCACCTCCATCGGCGCGCCATGATCACCGCCGTCACGGCTTCGGCGCTCTTCCTGGTGTTCTACCTGACGCGGGCGGCCCTCACCGGCACACACCGCTTCGCCGGAGAAGGCGCGAGCAAGGTGGTGTACCTCAGCATCCTCTTCTCCCACATGACGCTGGCCGTGGTGGTGGTGCCTCTGGTGCTGCGGCTCCTCTGGCTCGCCAATCGGCGGCGCTTCCGCGACCACGCCCGCCTGGCGCGGTGGACCTTCCCGGTCTGGGCCTACGTCTCGGTCACGGGGCTCGTGGTGTATCTGCTCCTGTACCACGTGTACGGGTACCGATAGGCGGCACGGCCGGCGGTCTTCCGGCCCGCCCGCCGCGCGGCGCCGCCAGAGGCGGAGAAGGCCGGGTCGTCTCAGGGCGTCACAGCGCCGGGAAGGAGACCTCCACCTCCGCTCCGCCGTCGGGGACGTTGCGCAGGGATATGGTACCTCCCATCTCCTCCACCACCTTCCGCACGTGGGGCAGCCCCAGCCCCAGGCCGTCGTCGGCGGTGGAGTAGAAGGGGTCGAACGCCCGCTCGAACGCCTCTTCGGTGAACCCCGGGCCCCGGTCCCGGATGCGGATCACCGAGCGCCCCTCGTCGCGAAGGGCCACGACGTCCACGGTCTGGCCGTTCCCGAAGCGGGCCGCGTTGTGGAGCACCAGGTAGAGGGCGTCCATGAACGCCTGGGCATTCACCCGGGCCCGGACCGGCTGGCTGTCCAGACGGACCCGGATCGCCACGGCCTGGTCCAGCGCGAACTCGCGGGTGACCTGCTGCACGAGCTGGGAAAGGTCCCGCCCCTCGGCGTCCCGAGGCGCCTCGGCGATGAAGAACTCCAGGTCCTGGAGGGAGCCCAGGGCCCTGTCGATGCGCTCCCGGAGCTCGGCAGCGTCGGCAGAGGGTGAGGCGCCGGCCAGGGGGCCGCGGACCGCCTTGTCCAGGAACGCGGCCACCCGGCCCACGGCTTCCCTCAGCGCAGCCTCGCGCTCCTTCTCCCGCGGCGTCCATCCCTTCTCAAGCGCGTGCTGGAGCTCGGCCTCCGGGCTCCCCGGCTCGCCCCCTTCGGGTCTCCGACCCCGGCTCACGGCCTCGGCTACGGCGCGCATC
>JASFRY010000534.1:0-3502 GCA_050114675.1 Gemmatimonadota bacterium
CCGTGGGGGATGCGCACGTAGATGCAGTCGCCGCAACCGACGTTGTAGCTGCGGACTAGGAGCTTACTTGCCATCCTCGCCTCCCTTCGAAGTGATCCAGGTCGGCATCGAGGGTCAGGTGCGGCGACAGCGAGAACCTCAGGACGCCGTTCTCACGACGCACCGTAAGCGGCGGCACCAACGTTCCGACCAGCCCCTTGCTGCCTCCGAGCGCGGCACCCACGTGACCGCTCCGGATCCGACGCGCGAGCTCGTCCAGGAAGGCCTTCCTCCGAGCCTCGCCCTCCGCGGCGACCCGGTTCCACCGCCGGCCCTCGCCCCGCTCGGTCCCGGGCTTGCGGGCCCACGAGCACACGTTGCCGTCCGCGTCGAAGACCAGCGTGCCCCCGCACAGCATGGTCGTCGTCTCGCCCTCGTACTCACCGAAGCGCTCGCCGTCGAGGGCGACCTCCTCCCGCCAGAGGTACGCCAGGATGATCTGACGCGGCAGCCGACCGGCCTCGCGCCCGAGCTTGTTCGCGTCGTAGAGGTCGGCGACGATCACGTCCTGGTGCCGGGGAATGAAGAGCGCGTCCCGATTGTCGTCGAGGAACCGGTAGGCGGCCCCGCGTGACCTGGCGATCCGCCAGACGTCATGGAAGACATCCAGGTCGAGACGCTCGTAGAGGTACCGGGGCTCCTCGAGATCCTTCACGTCGGCGTCGCCGAGGATCTCGCGCTCGTGGAATACGTCGCGCATCAGGGCGTTGTAGCGGTGCGGATCCGTCGGGTTCGCCAGCTCCTCCGCACGCAGAACCGCGAGCGCGTAGTCCCGGAAGGTGACGTCCACGGGCGGCAGCAGGTCGAGGGGCTGGACCGCCATATGCTGCATCCGCTGCGCCGCGTTCCAGAACGCCTGCGGGACGGTCCGTCCCCTCTCATCGACGTAGTGTCGCGCAAGCTCGATGAGGATGTCGAACATGGCGCCGGTGAGCACCTCCGACACGCGGTGCGGCTCCTGGTCGTCCTTCACGTCGGACATCGTCTTCTTCTCGTCGTCCCTCTGGTATGCGGTCCGGAGATAGGGCCTGTCCTCGACCGCCTTGCCGAACTGCTCCGCGATGGCCCCGAGGGGGTTGGCCCCCGCCAAGTCGCCCCCCGTGGCCTCGACGAGGCTCTGCCTGAAGTCGTTGTTCCGCAGGATGATCAGGATCGCCGTCAGGTCGCCGATGGACTCGTGGAAGGCGGCGGTCTCGACGAAGGGGCTCTCGTACAGGTGGGGCCGGACGCCGTCGAGCATGGCGTGCCCGAACTCGTGATTGACGATGTCCGTCGAGAGGCAGGTGCGTACCTCGTTCCCGTCCTCGTCGTTGAAGTAGTAGAACTGCAGCGACTTGCTCTGGCGGTCGTAGAACGCGTTCCGGCCGTAACCGGCGTGGGGCACGACGATCAGGCGGTTCCCCTCGAACCCGAACGGGATGGGCCGGCCGAGCCCGGAGCCCCCCTCGAAGAACGCCAGCGCGCGCTGGAGGAGGGCCCATACGTTGACCTGGTCGAACTGCAGGGAGGCGGGGTTCTCGCGGTCGACCTTGTTCCCCTCGGCGTCGAGGAAGCGATCATGCGCCGCGTCCCACGTCGCCATGGGACTCAACCGACCCGTGTCCGCGTTGTAGTCCACGACGGCGAAGCGCGCGCTGGTCGGTCCGTCGGAGAGCCCGGGCTCCCAGCGGACCATGAGCGCCTCCATCCCGAACTTGGGATCGGTCTCGGCGACGTACGGATCCTGCAGGTAGACGTCGAAGGGGATCTGCACGCCGAGCTCCTGCTCGGCTTCCGAGTCGATCCAGCCCGCTGCCTGGTAGACCTTGATCCGGGTGGACTTGGTGAGGTGCCGTCTCTTGCCCATGTCGCGCGCCCCCTGACCGCTTGCGTCGGCATGGCCGGCTCGGATGGCCGGCGTGGATGTGCCTCCGCTCTCCGACTGCTCGGTGCCTGGGGGAGCCAACCGGTAATCGGCACGTTACCTCATGCCGTGGCAAAAGCGCAATGGCGGCTCCCTCGGCTATGCGTCCCCGACCTCGGGCGGCCCCTCCTCGCCCTGGAGGCGTGCATAGAAGGCATCCGCGAAGCTCCTCAGGGTGGAGCTGTCCCGGAACGCCGACGACGGCAGGATGAGGTTGGCCAGGGGTCCGACGCGGATGACGAAGGTGCCCGCGATCTCGTCCACCCCCTGCACCGTGCTCCAGCGCCACAGGGTCTCGTAGGACGGCGTGACGTCACGGAGCCCCTCGGCCCGGACCTCCAGGCGGTGGGGCCCGAACACGCCGGGGGCGATGCCCGTGCGGGCGTTGCGCGTCAGCGCCTTCTCCAGCGCCGCGCGGTACCGCTTGGGCACCAGCGCGATCATGACACCGAAGACGACCGCGAGAATGACCCCTGCCGAGGCGGCATCCATGAGGACGAAGAGCACCCCGCCCACCGCCGCCATGCCCCCCCAGATCCACTGCTGCTTGCGCCGTGCGCTGCGGTGGACGTCCATGTTCCACAGCCGCTCCGCGGACACCGCCACCCACTCCTCGGGCGTGATCTGGAACTCGGCGACGGCCAGCGGCTCGGACTCGCTCATTGCGCCACCCTCCCTGTTTCCGGGAAATGACCGTGCGGACATACGCGGTCCGCCGGCCTCACTTTCATCCGCTTCGGCCAGGGCGGACCGGAGGAGGCCAGGGAAGCCGCGATTGATTCCCGCCGTCCGCGGCCGTAGGAGTACAGGTCATGAAGACCCACCGTCCGCTGCTCCTCGTGTCGCTCCTGGCAGCCCTCCCGCTGCCCGCCCTTCCCTCCCCCCTCGCCGCGCAGCGCTCGCTGGTGATCGAGCGCTTCGAGTCCGACCTGCGGGTCGAGGCCAACGGGGACGTCCAGGTCACCGAGACCATCTCCCCCCGCTTCAGCGGGTCGTGGAACGGCATCTACCGCGACCTCTCCCTGGAGCACCAGAACGCCGAGGGCCACAGGGAGCGTCTGGACGTGGACCTGCTGAGCGTCACCGACGCTTCGGGGCAGCCGCTCCGCCACGAGGAGAGCAGCCAGGGGCGGTGGACGCGGCGCTTCCAGGTGTGGATCCCCGGGGCCGAGGACGCCACGCGCACCATGGTGATCCGCTACGTGGTGCACAACGCCATCCGCTTCTTCGGCGAGGGCAGCGAGACGGGCCCCCTGGACGAGCTCTACTGGAACGCCACGGGCAACAACTGGGAGGTCCCCATCGAGGCGGCCAGCGCCCGCATCGTGCTCCCCGAGGGGGTGACGCCCACCCAGTCGGCGGGCTACACCGGGCGGGCCGGCTCCACCGAGCAGGCGGTGCGCATCGCCACCCGGGGCAGCACCGTGACGTTCACGGCCACCCGCTCCCTCGCCCCCGGCGAGGGCCTCACCGTGGCCGCGGGCTGGCCGCCGGGGAGCGTGGCGCGGCCCGGGGCCGTGTCGGGCGTGGGCAGGGACCTGGGCCGGTGGGGGCCGCTCG
>JASFRY010000535.1:0-3500 GCA_050114675.1 Gemmatimonadota bacterium
GCCCAGCTCCACCGACGACGGCTCGAGGGCCACGTCCAGGCGCGTGACCTGGCCGGCCACCACCGAGACGTCCGTGATCTTCTTCGTGGCGTACCCGATGATCTGGGCGGTGACGGCCACCGCACCGTGCGGGACCCCGGTGAGGACGTAGCGGCCGTCGAGGTCGCTCAGCGTGCCCGTCACCCCGTCGCCGACGTACACCTGGACCCCTGAAAGGGGCTTGGCCGAGGTCGCATCCACCACCCGTCCGATGATCCTGCCCGCGTTCCCACCGTTCTGTGCCGACACGCCCAGGGGGGCGAGCCCCAGGAGGAGCGCGGCGCAGGCCAGCTGCCGGAGAGATCTGCTCATTTGATTTCGAGGTCCCTTCCCATCAGGATTGCACACCTCGAAACCGTCCGGTGCGAGGTGCGCATTCACGTTGCGCCTGGACTGCTACAACCGTAGCTCTCGGCGGTAACGGCCTCGGGCACCTTGTGTAACGACACCGTAAACCCGTCACGAGGTGGATAGATTGGAGCGACATATGTGGGGTCCCGTTACCGTTTCCCCGGATTCATCCCGTGCCGCGTGACATGACGGAGAAGAGCGCCATCCTCCCGGACCCGGCGGCTCCGCGCCCGGCTCGTGCCGACGCCGGCGTACAGGCCATGGCCGACGCGCTGCGCCAAGACGACGTGTTCCTCCGGGCCGTCGCCCACGCACGGGAGACGGACGAGCGGACCCTCGACGATCAGATGGAGCTCACCGCCGTCCCCGCACCGCCCTTCGGGGAGGCCCACCGGGGAGAGCGCTTCTCGAAGCTGTTGTCCGAATGTGCCCGCGACGTGTCCACCGACGCGGTCGGGAACGTGGTGGGGTGGCGGGGACGGCGAGACGGCGCCGCTCCCCTGGTGGTCGCCGCCCACCTGGATACGGTCTTTCCGCCCGACACCGACGTCCACGTCACCCGCGCAGGTGAGGTCCTGCGCGGCCCCGGAATCGGCGACGACGGGAGGGGGCTGGCCGTCCTGCTGGCCCTGGGACGCGCCATGGAAGCGGCCGGCGTCACGCTCCGGCGGCCGCTCCTCATGGTGGGCACGGTGGGGGAGGAGGGCGTAGGGGACCTGCGTGGCGTGCGCCACCTCTTCGACGACGAGGGAGAGGCACGAAGCGCCGCTGCGTTCGTCTCGCTGGACGGAGCCGGCATGGCACGCATCGTGACCCGCGGCGTGGGATCACGGCGTTACCGCATCAGCGTCTCCGGACCCGGGGGGCATTCGTGGATGGACTGGGGGACGCCCAACCCCGTGCACGCCATGGCGGACGCCGTGAGCCGGATGACCCGGGAAGACACCCCGGGAGCCACCCTGACCGTGGGACGGATCCAGGGCGGCATCAGCATCAACGCCATCCCGGAGGAGGCGTGGATGGAGGTGGACGTGCGCTCCATGGAGGAAGCCCCCATGGCGGCCCAGGAGGCCCACATCCTGAACGCGGTGGAGTCGGCGGTGGCCCGGAACCAGGCCGCCGGCCGCGGATCCGGGACGCTGTCCTCGGCGTGGGAGCGCATCGGCCGCCGGCCCGCGGGCGCCACGGACGACGAAGAGCTCCTGGTCCGTGCTGCCGTAGCCGCCACCCGGGCTCTGGGAACGACTCCGCAGCTGGTGGCGTCATCCACCGACGCCAACGTCCCCATGGACCTGGGCATTCCCGCGGTGACCCTGGGGGGAGGGGGACAGGCGGGTCAGGCCCACACCCTGGAGGAGTGGTACCGAAACATCGAAGGACCCGCGGGTGTGGCCAGGATCCTCATGACCCTCATGGTGCTGGACCGGCTCCTCGCCCTCGCGGACTGAGGTTTCCATGACGGGTACGGCCGCCGGAACACGCCCGGCCCGGCCGGGCGCCCAGGCGGGAAACGCGCAGTTGGCGCTATCGCTCCCTGCCCTCGACGACCGAGTGATCCGTCACCCGAAGTGACCCCGAGGTGTTTCGGATCACGGCGTTCCCACCGATCAGCGAGTCGGTGAGGGCGGCGTCCTCCAATACGGCATGGGGTCCCACCACCGTGTCCCGCAGCTCGCAGCGCTCCGCCCGCGCCCCCCGCTCCAGGGTGACGTTGGGCCCGATGCGCCCCCCGCGGACCACCACGCCCTCTTCAAGCCGCACGGGCTCCACAACCTCGGCGTCTTCGACCCGGGCATCCTCGTGGATCCCGCCCCGCCGCGTCTCCACCAGGTGGCGATTGGTCTCCAGCAGCGTCTCGGGCTTGCCGGCGTCCCACCACCCTTCCACCGGAGCAGTGAGGATCTTCGCTCCGTGGTCCACCATGTACTGGAACGCGTCGGTGAGGTAGTACTCCCCCGACGGGCCGGGCTCGGCGTCCAGGGTATGGTGGATCCCCTCGAAGAGGAGCTCGTAGTCGCGGATGTAGTAGAGCCCGATGTTGGCCAGGCGGGAGATGGGCTCCGAGGGCTTCTCCACGATCCTGGCCATGGCGCCGTCCTCCCCGGTGACGATGACGCCGAAGCGCTGATAGTCCTCCACCTCCTTGGCCCAGATCACACCGGCGTAGGCAGGGTCCAGGCGCCTGGTGAGGCCGTAGTCCACCTCCAGGACGGCGTCGGCGAAGACGATGAGGACCTCCTCGTCCACCCACGGCTCGGCCAGGACCACGGCGCCCGCCGTTCCGTCCTGCACCTCCTGGAGCACGTAGTGGGCCTCCAGCTCCGGGTACTCCTCCTCGATCCAGGCCTCGATGGTCTCGCGAAGGTAGCCCACCACGAATACGATCTCGTGGACGCCCACAGCCACGAGATCGTCCAGGATGTAGGCCAGCACGGGCTTGCCGGCGACCTTGAGAAGGGGCTTGGGGGTATGGTGCGTCTGGGGCCGGAGACGGGTACCCTTCCCGGCCAGAGGTATGATGGCTTTCATTGGGTCCGCAGGTGGTTGGCGGGTTCGCTCGCGGGCGCGAAATCATACCCGAAGGTGCGGGGTGCTGTAAACCGACGCTGTGCAACGAAAAAGACACGGAGCTACCGAGATGCACGCCATTCTCCGGTTCATGCCGGCCCTTCTGGGGCTCGCCGCGTGCGGAGGCCATCCGGCCGCCGCCCAGACGCCTGCGCCCCCCGATGACGGCCTGGCCCACCCCTATCTCTACGAGGTTTCCCCACAGGCGTCGCCGGACCAGGAGGCCGCTCCGTTCATCGAGGTCAGCGGGAGCGCCGAGGTGAGCGTGGCCCCGGACCTCGCCCGAGCCTCCTTCGCCGTGGAGAGCCGTGCCGACTCGGCCGCCGACGCCGCCGGAGCCAATGCCACCACCATGGACGCCGTGGTGCGGGCGCTGAAGGATGCGGGCATCGAGGGGCTCCGCGTGGAGACGTTCGGCTACACCCTTCGGCCCGAGTACGCATACCCTACGGTGGACGGCCAACGGACCCGCGTGGTATCGGGCTACACCGCCCTGAACAACGTCCGGGTCACCGTGCCCGACGTGAACGCTATGGGCCGGG
>JASFRY010000536.1:0-3498 GCA_050114675.1 Gemmatimonadota bacterium
CGTGGGGGGGCTCTGGTCGGCCCGGGTGGAGCGGGCCGGGCGCGAGCTCAGCTATTCGGCCGAGATCGAGGACTCGAACGAGGGCTTCGATGCGGGCAGCGGCTTCATGCGCCGCGTGGGCGACACACAGGTCCAGTCCAGCATCCGGTACAACCGGTACGGGGACCGGGGGAGCCTGGTGGAGCGCTGGGGCCCCTCGCTGGAGCTGAGAGGCTACTGGGACCACGACGCCTTCTGGGGCGGCGACCGGGCCCAGGAGACATCCGCCCAGCTCGGCGGCAGCGTGTCGTTCCGGGGGAACGTGAGCTTCTTCCTCAACGCCAAGCTCACCTCGTTCCACTTCACCTCGACCGACTACGAGGGATTCATGGCCCCGGACGGGTCGGGCGTCCTCCATGACTTCTACCCGGACCAGCACCTCTTCCAGGGCCTGCGCGGCATCAACGGGATGATCTGGGCCAACACCTTCGAGCGCATCCGGGGGAACGCGCGCTTCTCCTGGGACGAGGTGCCGGTCTTCGGAGGCTCGAACGCGGCGGTGGAGCCGGCCGATTCCTGGTCCGGGAACCTGAGCCTCAACCTCTATCCCACGCGGTCGCTCCAGGCGGAGGTGGGCGTTCGCCATACCACCATCACGCGCAAGCAGGACGGCTCCGAGTACTCGTCGGCCACCATTCCCCGCGTGAAGGCCCAGTACCAGTTCACCCGGGCGCTGTTCGTCCGCGGGATCTTCGAGTATTCGGCCGAGAGCAGGGGCGCGCTCCTCAGCCCGGTCACGGGCCGGGTGGTGGCATACTGCGACAGCGAGGGCACCTGCGAGGAGCGCACCGGATCGGACAGCAACGATTTCCATGTGGAGGGCCTGGTGAGCTACGAGCCCTCCCCGGGAACCGTCTTCTACGTGGGATACGTCCGCCAGATGGAGGACATGGACGCGTTCCGCTTCCGCCAGATCCAGCCCCTCGCCGACGGGCTGTTCGTCAAGGTCAGCTATCGCTTCCGCTTCTGATCCCGGCCCCCCGTGGCGGTGACGGCGAGACCCTGCGTGGAGAAGGATTTCGGGGACCCGGACATGTTGCCGCTGCCGTGTTCGCGGCGTTAAGGTAAGCAGGCAGAGAATCGGCTCAAGAAGAAGGGTTTCGGGTGGCAAAAGAGGCGATCGAGATCGAAGGGACCGTGAGCGAGGTCCTTCCCAACGCGACGTTCCGGGTCGAGTTGGAGAACGGCCACGAGATCCTGGCATATCTGTCGGGAAAGATGCGCCAGAACTACATCCGCGTCCTGGAAGGCGACCGGGTCAAGGTGGAGATGTCTCCCTACGACCTCTCTCGTGGCAGGGTCACGTACCGCTACAAGTAGGTCGTCCGGCGCAAATAGAGGGGCCCGTGCCGAGACGCCTTGGGCACGGGCCTCCGACGTTCACCCCGGTCCGTCCGAACGTGAGGTGAAACCGACGGGCCCGGTGCTGCGTAGGGACCTGCGGAGGACGGAGAAATCGGCATTCTGGAGGACAGACGATGAAGACGTTCGCGACATTGACGGTTACCGGGGTGGTGGGGCTCCTCCTTTTCAAGCTCCTGGCAAGCCTGGTCCTCCCTCTTCTGGGGCTCTTCGTAGGCCTGTTGGCCATGACGGTGAAGTTCGCGCTCATCGCGGCAGTGATCTTCTTCGTCTACTCCATGATCAAGAAGAAGAAGAGGGAGACGGAGGTCGCCTGAGGCGTACCTCTCCGTCCTCGTACGAGGCCCCCGGGACCGCACGGTTCCGGGGGCCTCGGCTTTTCGCGTTCGGTCCGAGCGTGCCGGCCCGGCGGGGCCGGCTGCCGCTCCTGTCTACGAGGCCAGCGCCTTCAGCGCCTCGATCTGGCTTTCCTTTCCCAGGACGATGATCTCGTCGCCGGCATCGAGACGCGTGTCGGCCACTGGATTGAACACGAAGGTGCCTCTCGGGCTGTCCTTCTTTCGCAGCGCGATCACGATGAGCCCCGTCCGTTGGGGGATCTTGACCTCCATGAGGCTCTTTCCCGCAAGCTCCGAGCGATCGGCGACCACGGTCTGCTCGATGCGCAGAGCCAGATCCGGCGAACGCGTGGCGATGTCCAGGAACGCCACGGCGGACGGGCGCAGGAGGACGGAGGCCATCCGGATGGCGGAGCTCACGTTGGGGCTCACCACGTGGTCGGCGCCGGCGCGGTAGAGCTTGTCCATGGTCTCTTCCTCATAGGCCCGGGCCACGATCTTCACGGTGGCGGCCAGATCACGGGCCGAGAGGCAGACAAAGAGGTTGTCGGTATCCTTGCTCAGGCAGGACACGAGCCCCTTGGCCCGCAGAAGCCCCGCCTCCAGGAGGATGTGGTCGTGGGTGGCATCTCCCTCGATCACGTGGGCGTCGGGGAGGAACTCACGGAGCTGCTCGACGCGCGCCGGGTCCTTCTCGATGATGACGTAGTCCTTGGTCATCGTCTCCAGCTCCTGCGCCACCTGACGCCCGGTGCGTCCGCAGCCACAGACGATGACATGGTCGGTCATGTTTGCGATCTTCCGCATCGATCTGCGCCTCCGAAGCACGTTCTGCAGATCCAGCTCGACGAAGAGCGAGGTGAGGTTGGCGAACCAGAACCCCATCCACGTGAGGCCTCCCACGAGGAGGAACATGGTGAACATCCGCCCCCGGTGGCTCAGCGGCCATACTTCTTCGTAACCCACCGCCGTCACCGTGATGACGGTCATGTAGAGGGACTCCTCGGCGGTGCGGCCCTCCAGAATCACGTACCCGAGCGTGCCCACCAGACAGAGGGAGACCAGGAAGGCGAGGCCGTAGATGAAGCGTCTTGCGAAGACGGTCATGGTCTTGTACGCAAGGTAGGCGCCCCCGAGGTGGGTTGGGTCGCGCGAGGCGAGGTCTTGCACGGGCCAATGGCTGAGAAGCTAGGCAGGACGCGGCCTTTCGGCCACCTCTTCTCTTGACGCTTCGTAAAGGTACGCTTACCGTTGGGACCATGCTTGACTGCGGGCCCGGAAACACTTGATTCACGCGGGTTTTCGGGGCTCCCGAGACTCTCTCGGAGAGGGCGTTCCAGGCCCGCGCCTGTGAATGGGCGGCCATGGCCGCGACCTCTCATCATTTTCCCCACAGGAGTTGCCCGATGAACAAGTCCGATCTGGTGGACGCCCTCGCTGACGCCACCGGCATGACCAAGGCCGACGCCGGTCGAGCGGTGGATGCGCTTTTCAGCCCTGACGGCGGGATCATCTCCAAGACGCTGAAGGGTGGGGGCCGCGTCCAGATCACGGGCTTCGGCACCTTCGAGGCCAAGCATCGCAAGGCGCGCACGGGTCGGAACCCGCGCACGGGCGAGACGATCCGCATCGCGGCGACCAAGACGCCCTCCTTCCGTGCTGGAAAGGGCCTGAAGGACGGCATCAAGTAGGGATTGTCTCCGGCGGAGATTCCGTCCGAGATGATGGGGAAGGGCCGCGTCGCGAACGTTCGCGACGC
>JASFRY010000537.1:0-3483 GCA_050114675.1 Gemmatimonadota bacterium
CGTCGTCCAGGAGCTGCCGGGCGTCGTAGATGATCCCGTCCTTGACGGTATAGCGCACCCCACCGACTCGCTCCACCTGCCCGTTCTCGTCGTTGAGGCGGAGCGTCCCCGTGCCGTACAGCACCTTGAAGTCTTCGATGGGGTTGTACTCGGCGATGACCAGGTCGGCCCGCTTGCCCGCCTCCACGATGCCGAAGTCCGCCTCCTGGTCCTGCTGCTCGGCCAGGAGCTGGGCGCCGTACATGGTGGCCGACCGCACCACCTCCAGGGGATGGAAGCCGGCCTCCTGGAGCATCTCCAGCTCACGGATGTAGCCGAACCCGTACAGCTTGTAGATGAAGCCCGAGTCGGAGCCGGTGGTCACCCGTCCACCCCGGTTCTTGTACTCGTTGAGGAACTTCATCCACAGCTTGAAGTCCTGCTTCCACTCGATCTCGTCCTGGGTGGTCCAGTGGTACCAGTACGACCCGTGGCTCTCCCGGTTGGGCTGGTAGAACTGCCACAAGGACGGGAGGGTGTACAGGTCATGCCACTCGGCGCGGCGCGCCCGCATGACGTCGCGGCTGGCCTCGTAGATGGTCATGGTGGGATCGATGGTGAAGCCCAGGTCCAGCATCTCGCCCATGACCGCGTTCCACCTGTCGCTCCCCTGGGGCGCGGCCTGTTTCCACAGCCGGCCGGCCTGGCCGAAGCGGTCGTACTCGTTGTTGTAGTTGTAGTCGGTGGGGAAGTCCTGGACCGTGCGGTCGTCGAAGAGCGCCTCGGGAAGCCCGTAGTAGTGCTCCATGGAGCCGAGACCGTCGCGGGCCGCGTCCAGGGCGTTGATGCGGCTCACGCCCTGCTGGCTCAGGTGAGACATGGTGCCCAGGTGGAGCTTGCGGGCCTCGTCGATGACGGCCGCGAAGACCCTGGGATCGTTGGACTGGGGATACCTGCCCGGGATGAGCTTGAAGCCGTCCACCCCCTTGTCGGCAGCCCAATGAACGTAGGCCCGCGCCTGCTCCACGTTGGTGACGGGACCCCGGTCCCATCCCGTGCCAACGAAGGCGTAGGCGTAGATGTGGGGCGCCACGATCTCGTTGGTGGCGGAGCGCTCCCGCTCCTGGAGCGTCCAGTCCACGCCGTTGCCCGAGCCCGGGTCCCGGATGGTCGTCACGCCGTGCGCCATCCACAGCTTGTAGACGTACTCCGCCGGCGTGCCCTGGGCGAGTCCGCCGATGTGGGCGTGGACGTCCACGAATCCGGGCAGGACGTACATGCCCTGCGCGTCCAGCTCCCGGGTGGCGCCCTGCGGGCGGCCCGCTTCACGGATGGGGACCCCGGGGGCGCCCACGCTCCGGACCTCCGCGATCCGGTCGCCCTCGATGACGATGTCCACGGGGCCTACCGGCGGTGCACCCGTTCCGTCCACCAGGGTGGCGCCCCGGATGATGAGGCGGTCGAAGGGGCCTGCGCCCTCGTCACCCCTGGCCGGAGCGTGGGGCACCTCCTGCTGCTGCGCACGCACGGCGGCACCGGGCACGAGCATCAGAGCGAGAACGGTCAGGATCGAGGGGAGGGTCGTTCGGGCCTTCATGGACGTGCTCCTGTTACGGAAGGCCCCCGCGGGGGCCTGAGACGGGCGGGCGCCAATGTGCGGATTTCGGGCGCGCTCCACCAGAAGGCCGGTCGCTTCGGCCTTCCGGCTGGGCGGCCCCGGCGCGATCTTCAGGGTGGCACTCGAGAAGCAGGAGGGGCCCATGCGAGGCGGAAGCGCCATCTACTGCCCGCTGTGCAAGCACCGGCAGACGGTGGGGGAGCCCGGGGATCATCTGGAGCTTCCCATGAAGGTCGTCTGCGAGCAGTGCGGAGCCGAGCTCAAGCTCGAGCCGAACCTGAGCGGCGGTGTCCACGTCACCGCCGAGGGCGCCGCCGCCAAGTAGCGGCCGCCCGACAGCGTTCCTCCGCGATCCGGCGGCCAGGAAGGAGGCTCGTCGGAGTCGGAGGCGTGCGTCTCCCCTCCCGTCACCGCGCGGGCCCCGATTGGACCGCCCGACGGTCCCGGCTCCGGTCCGGCGACCGCCGCCCGGAACGCTGACTACCCGCCGGTTTCTCCGCCCGACCGCCTCGACTCCATGGCCCGCATCACGACGTAGGCGATCAGCGCGAAGACGAAGAAGACGAGGAGCATCCAGGCGATGGCCGAGAGGCTCCCGATGACGGTGGAGTAGAGCTCCATCACCCACCGCTCTCCGGTGAGCGCCAGGGGCTGTGCCTCCCCCTCGCCCGGCGTGAGGTAGCGATCGATGCGTCGGATGCTCACACCGCCTGCCACACCCACCACGCACAGGGCGAACATGAGGTAGCGGACCCACGCGCCGCTGATGGCGTCGGGGACGATGCGATCGAGGATTCGGCGGACGGGCCGCACGAAGAGCAGGGCGGAGAGGATGCTGACGACCAGGGCGACGAGGAAGGTCACGCCCAGCAGACCCATGACCATGGTGGCCTCCAGGGAACCAGGAGGTGCGCGCAGTCGGAGGCGCGCGCTGTCCATCCGCAAGATGACGACGCCGTCCGGCCCGGAAAAGGAGGTCGTGGCTCCTCCGTTCGGCCGTGGGTCCAAGCGGCGTCGGGTCGGGACGCCGGCCCACAGCTCCGAACGTTCAGCCCTTGGGACGCACCAACTCCTGGTAGGCGGGATCGTCCCGTAGTGGCTCCAGGTCCACGTCGCGGTGAATCCAGATACCGTACGCCACGCCCTCGCTGAACGCCCTGCGGAGGAGATCCACCGCCTCGGTCTCGTTCCCGAGCAACGCCGCGATGCGCGCCCGGGCCAGGGTTCCGCTCCCGTTCAGCTCGGGGTTGCCCAGCGTCGCCAGGTGCCGTGCCAGCTGCTCGGCACGGTCCGTGTCCCCCTCCCTCGCCGCTGCGGCGCCGAGGCGTCCCTCAACCCGCACCTCCACGGCCAGGGGCAGCGAGTCGGAGACCAGCGACGTCCACACGTCGTCGGCTTCCCCCCACTGGTCGCCTCGGTAGAGAAGCGTGCCCAACAGCAGCCGGCCGTCGACGCTCCTTCGTTGCTCCTTCGACAGTGCGGCGTGCCACGTACGGGCCTGGTCCAGCATCCGGAGCGATGCATCGGCGGCACCATGGGCACGGAGCTCGGCAGCCAGATCGGCCAGGACCCATCCCGGCTCGGTGCCGGCACCGGAAGAGGACGCGATCTCCGAGGCCAGGGGCCAGATGGGTTCCAGCTCCCCGCGGCCGGCCAGAGCCCTCCCTTCGGCCTCCAGCAATTCCAAGTCCCCACCCTGCAGCTCCTCGCGGGCCCATCGGGCCACCTCGAGCTCCCTGTCGTAGTCTCCCAGGATATGCACGGTCACCGCATACTGGGTCCAGAGCCCATACCATCGAGTAGTGGACGATCCCACGCGGGAGAACCAGTCCTCGAAGGTCTCCCTGGCCTCCTCTGGGCGGTTGGTCTCCCTGAGGGAGAGAGCG
>JASFRY010000538.1:0-3476 GCA_050114675.1 Gemmatimonadota bacterium
TCCAGGTTCTCGGCCAGGGGATGGCCGAGCTGGAGGTAGGCGATGGACGCGTTGTCGGCCTCCTCGCCGGGGACGAGGCGAGCTGCCTGGGTGTCGGTGAGGTAGCTCTTCCCGGTGAGGACGGCGTAGAGGTTCAGCGAGAAGTCGGCAGGTAGAGGCGCGGTGAGAATGGCGCGGAAGCTGAGGGCGTCGTACTCGGGCCGGTTGGAGTTGGAGCGGTTGACCGCGCCCTCGAGCCCTACCTGGGCGAAGATGTTCCCGGCGTAGGTCCACTCCATCCCCACCCGCGCCGTCCGGTCCCGGCGGTAGGGATCGCTGGGATCGTAGCTCGACTGGTGCGTGTACTCTGTCCAACGTACGCCACCGTAGAAACGGACCGTGGACGGCCCGCCCCACCGCACCCCCACCTCCAGCCCCTTGGCATGCCGGTCCAGCAGGTCCAGCAGGTCGAGATGGGGGAGGAGCTCGGGCCCCCGGTAATCGGTGCGCTCCAAGTCGGCCTGGGCGTCGATGCTCACGCCGTCGAAGGAACGGGTGACCAGGCCCACCGAGCCTTCGGTGGTGCTGTAGGCGGGCTGGAGGAAAAGCGGCGTGGGTGGCCGGTCCCGTACCGAGCGCCCCTGCAGGGCGGCCCGGACCTGGAGCGATCCCCACGTACTCAGGCGCTGGCGGAAGCGCCCCGACGCGCTTCCGACCCACTCCCGAGGCGCGTAGTCCTGACGCCGGAACCCCATGGCTGCCGTCTGGCGAAGCCCTCCGTCGAAGGAGATCCCCAGGCTTCGATCCCGGTTGTTCACCAGGGAGACGCCGCCCCGCACCCCCAGCTCCCCGACGGTGGCCACGACGCTACGGGCGCTGTCGACGAGGGGCACGATCACCGACGAGAAGTTCCCCGAGTAGCCCTCCACGGAGCCGCCCATGGTCACCACCAGATCCGATACCCGGATCTGGGCCGACGCGTCGGCGGGCACACCGACGGCGACGGCTGCGACCCACAGCACGGCGCCGAGGGCGCGACCGACGAGGGAGCGCAGGCGTCTCATTGCGCCACCGACCTTACCCGCTGCCTGAACTGGCGCGCGCGGATGAGGAGCTGATCCCGGTACTGCACGAGATCTTCGCGATACGCCTGCTCCCGGCCGATGCGCTCCTCCAGGGTGAGGGGACCGCTCCCCGCAGACGTGCTGTCGGCAGGTGCTCCGCTCCGCTCGCCGGCAGGCTGGCCCGTCACAACCGGCACCTGGGTGTCACCGAAGCGGTCGGCGTTGGCCAGGAAGTCGCGCCGTTGACGCTCGACTCTGAGCCTCGCCGTGAGCTGATCGATGGTCTCGTCCGTATTCTGGATGAGCGTGTCGGCCACGGCGGCCCTGCGTTCCAGGATCTCCGCCTTGGCCTGGAGCTCCTCGGGACCGTCCCGGGGATCGAAGACGATCTCCGGCATGACCACGGGGTCGATGCGGAACCCTTCGCCGGCCTCGGCTTCCAGGTTCTTGAGCTCGTTGTCCAGGTCCGTCCAGACTGCGTTCAGGGCGTTGCGCTGCTGAGCGCTGGCAGCGGCGTCCATCTCCCCCACGAGCTCCTCCAGGCGGACGGTGATGATTTCGATGAGCGCCGTGCGGGCCGAGTCCAGCGTGGCACGGGCCTCGTCGATCCGTTCCTCCTGGGCGCTGTACGGAAAGCTACGGTCCTGGGCGAGGGCGTACGCCTGCTCGAGGGCCGTGTCGTCTCCCTGACGGCGGGCTCGCCGGACCTGCTCCAGCGCCAGGGAGAACTGCTGCTCCAGCACCCGCCCGGCGCTCACCGCCGACTCGTAGGCGTCCTTCGCCGCCCGGTATTCCAGACGCCGCTGGTTCACCAACTCGTTGGTGGTCTGCGCACCCAGCCCGGCCGACGACGTCGCGAACGCCGCCGACATCACCAGGGCCAACACCAGGAACCGGGGCAGCCCCGGGGCGCCCCGCCAGAGCGAAGTCACGGTCCGATACCGTACTTCTCGAGCTTGTAGTAGAGGGCGCTGGGCTTCAGCCCCAGCAGCCGAGCGGCTTCGGCCTTCACACCGTCGGCCTGCTCGAGCGCCTGCCGGAGAAGCCGTTCTTCGAGACCCTCTACCGCCTCGTTGAGATCCAGGCCACCCATGGGAAGCTCTGCCGCATCCTCGTCGTGCGCCGGAGGCGCGAACATCTTCGTGCCCGCGCCGTTGCCGCCCAGGGGCGGGATGTCGCTCGCGTCGAGCTCCGTGTCCTCGGCCAGGACGAGGGCACGCTCGATGACGTTCTCCAGCTCGCGCACGTTTCCCGGCCAATCGTGCTCCGCCAGGCGCGTCAGCGCCGACGGGCTGGCCGCCCGCGCCGGGGACGCCGTCCGGTCGGCGAGCTTCTCGATGAAGTGGTTCACCAGGAGGGGGATGTCCTCCTTGCGCTCCCGAAGGGGCGGGAGGGTGATGGGCACGACGTGGAGTCGGTAGAAGAGATCCTCGCGGAAATGTCCGCCCCCCCGGAGCCCGTCGGGCGTGGCGTTGGTGGCGGCGATGATGCGCACGTCCACGGGGATGGTCTCTTCCCCACCCACGCGCTCCAGCTCCCGCTCCTGGAGCACACGGAGGAGCCGCACCTGCGTGGTGTGGGGCACGGTGGCGATCTCGTCCAGGAAGAGGGTGCCCCCGTCGGCCAGCTCGAAGCGGCCCCGCCGCCGCTTCTCGGCGCCGGTGAAGGCGCCCTTCTCGTGGCCGAACAGCTCCGAGTCCAGCAGGCTCTCGGAGAGGGCCCCGCAGTTCACCCGGATGAAGGGCCCCTCCCTCCGGGGGGAGCCGGCGTGGATGGCCCGGGCCACCAGCTCCTTCCCGGTCCCGGACTCGCCGTAGATCATGACCGTGGAGTCGCTCCGGGCCACCCGCTCCACCCAACGGAAGACGGTCTGCATGGCCCGGGACTCGCCGACGATCTCGCCGTAGCGGGCCTGGGTCTCCTCCCGCAGGTAGGCGTTCTCCACCCTCAGGGCCACGTTCTCCCGCATCAAGCGCTGCCGCTCGGCCCGCTCGGCGACGAGGCGGTCGACCTTGACGGCGAACTCTTCGGAGGAGAACGGCTTGGTGATGAAGTCGGCGGCGCCCAGCTTCATGGCCTCCACCACCACCTCGATGGTGCCGTGGGCGGTGATGACCATGACTTCGGTCTCGGGCGTCCCTTCCTTCACCCGCTTCAGCACCTCGATGCCGTCCATGCGGGCCATCTTCAGGTCGGTGATGACCAGGTCCGCCGGTGCCTCTCCCAGGAGGTCGAGCCCCCGCTGCCCGTTCTCCGCCGACCGCGTCCGATGACCCCGACGCCGCAAGAGGAGCTCGAGCCCCTCCCGCATGGAGTCGTGATCGTCGATGATGAGGATTTCGGCCATGGATCGTCGCTGGGAGCGGTGAACGGCCCCGGACGCGCCCGGCTACGCGTCAGGGACGGGAGGGTCACCGAGATTTCGGAAATATA
>JASFRY010000539.1:0-3470 GCA_050114675.1 Gemmatimonadota bacterium
TGGAGAACGCGCGGATCGCCGGTCCGGGAATCTCGTGGCGGCCGGCTTCGAGCCACGACCAGATCCATGCGGCGGCCAGGCCCCCCGCGAGCGTGAGCACGGCGATGCGCTGGTCCACCGGGCCCTCGACGGCGGCGCGCACCCGATCCCATCTCCACGCCGTCACGGAGAGCAGGGCCACCCAGGTGCCCAGCGCCGACAGGCCGGCGAGCACCCTGCCGGCCATGATCTGGGGAATCCCCGGCGCCACGAGGCCCCACGCCCTCCTACCCACGGGGCATCCACCTCCCCGCCCGCCACCCCGCGACGCTACTCATAGCGCACACGGGGATCCACTACGGCATACAGGATATCCGCCACGAGGTTGCCCGCCACCACGATGAGGGCGAACAGGATGCTGCCGCCCATGACCAGGGGGTAGTCCTGGGCATGGATCGCGCCCACCATGAGCCGTCCCATGCCGGGCCAGGCGAACACCTCCTCGATGAAGACCGTGCCGCTGAAGAGGATGGGTAGATGCAGACCCAGCAGCGTGACCACGGGAAGCAGCGCGTTGCGCAGGGCGTGCCTGAGCATCACCGCCCGCTCGGACAGCCCCTTCGCCCGAGCCGTGCGCACGTAGTCCTGTCGGACCACCTCCAGCATGCTGCTCCGGACGAAGCGGGCCACCCCCGCCGTGAGGACGAGCGTCAGGGAGAGGACCGGCAGCACCAGGTGGACCGCCCGGTCCTGGATGCGCCCCCCCAGGGAGAGGAGGTCGTAGTCGGCGCTCTGCATCCCGGAGGCGGGAAACCAGAACGGCCAGTGCCAGAGGTTCGAGGCCGCGTAGCTGAAGACCAGGATCAGCATGAGCGCCAGCCAGAACGACGGCATGGAATAGAAGAAGAGGAGGGTGACGTTCAGCCCCGAGTCCACCGGCCCGTTCTGGCGCATCGCCTGGAGAACCCCGGCGGCGATGCCCAGGAGGAAGGAGAGGAGGAGCGCAGTCCCCGAGAGGAGGAGCGTGGCGGGCACCGCGCTCATGAGCACGTCGCGCACGGGCCGCCCGTGGGTGAAGCTCTGTCCCATGTCGCCATGGAGGAGCGAGCCCATCCACTTCACGTACCGGGCGCCCACGGGCTGGTCCAGGCCGAAGTTGGTGCGGATCTGGCGCACCACCTGCTCGCTCATTCCGGGCCGGATCATGACGGTGGCCGGGTCACCCGGCGCCAGATCCGACACGAAGAAGACCAGCGTGGCGATCCCCAGGACGATGGGGACGGCGCCCACGAGCCGGCGGAGGACGTAGCGCCTCACGGCCGGCCCGGCCTCATCGCATGGCGGGGTCGATCCACCACGTGCGCACCGTGGGCCACTCGCCACGGACGTCCATGTCCACGCCCTTCATCCGGTCGCGGATCCCCGCGATGCGGTCCATGAAGAAGAGGAACGTGTAGGGCTGCTCCCGGACCAGGAGCCGCTGGTACTCATTCCACAGGGGCTGGGCCTTCTCCCGGTCGGTGACGAGCTGCAGCGTGTCCAGCAGCCGGTCGATCTCGGGGTTGTCGGTCCCGGACATGGCGAACGGGTCGTCGATGTGCTCCGAGTGGAAGAGGTTCAGGTCGTCCACGCGGAAGTCCTGCATCCAGGAGATGATGAAGCCGTCGAAGTCCCGGGTGGGTCCGAAGATCTCCTGGGTCAGGGCTCCCGGATCCTCGAACAGGGGACGGACCTCGATGCCCACCTTGGCGAGCTGCGCCTGCATGATCTGGGCGACGCTCTCGCGGAGCTGGTTGCCGGCGTTGGTCTTGAGGTCGATGTGCAGCGGCACGCCGTCGCTGTTCTCGCGCACTCCGTCTCCGTCACGGTCCACCCACCCCGCGTCGGCGAGAAGCTCCCTGGAGCCGGCGGGATCATAGGGGAGCTCGGGCACGGCGGCGGAGTCGTAGGCCCAGTGGAAGGGCGGAACGGTGCCGTTGGCGATCTGCCCGTACCCGTGCAGGGTGGCGTCCACGATCTCCCGCCGGTTCACCGCCATGGTGATGGCGCGGCGCACGCGGGCGTCGGCGAGCTGGGGGCGGCGCGCGTTCCATCCCGCGATGAGAAACTCCCGATGGTGGAACGCCTCCAGGCTCACGCCCGGCGCATCCTGGACGCGCTGGGCCTGGTCCGGCGCGACCCCGATGTATAGGTCCACGCTGCCCGTGAGAAGCTCGGTGAGGAGCGTTGTCTGCTCGGGCACGATCCGGTAGACGAGACGGTCCAGATAGGGGCGGCCCCCCAGGCCTTCGGGGAAAGCCGGGTTGGCTTCGAAGACCCACCGGTCCTGCGGTCGGTGCTCCACGAACACGAAGGGGCCGTTGCCCACGGGGCACTGAGAGGCGAAGGGGTGGTGGCCGATCTCCTCGGGCGGGACGTCCTGGAGAAGGTGTGCCGGCAGGATGACCAGAGCGCGCCACGTGTCCATGAAGTCCACGTGGGGGCGCATGTGCACCGCGACGGTGGAGTCGTCCAGGACCTGCATGCCGTCGGGGCCGGTATCGTAGTAGCTGAAGTAGGCCGAGTTGGGGTAGGCCGAGAGGGGGTCGGTAGCGAGGCGGTACGTGAACGCCACGTCGCCGGCGTCGGTGCGCACCCCGTCGTGCCAGTACACGTCGGTCCGCAGATGGAAGGTCAACAGCGTGCTGTCGGCGTTGACGTCCCAGGAGCGTGCCAGATACGGCTGCGGTTCGAGATCGGCGTCGTAGGTCACCAGCGTCATGAGGTTCACGAACTGCTGGTGCTGGGTGCCGACGTAGTCGGTGGCGGTGGGGCTCATGCCTCCCGTGAGCTCGGCGATGCCGGCCGCCACCGCCGTGCCCCCGTACCGATCGTCGTCCGGCACGGGATGCTCCCGGGCCGAGCGCGCCACGAAGTCCCGGACCCGGGGCATGACCCGGGCGCAGAAATCGTCCCACGCCGTCGCCGGAGCCGCGGCATCCCGCTCGCCCCCACACGCCGTGGCGATCACGGCCAGACCCACCACCACGAACCTCTTCATCGCTCCTCCCCCTACCGGCGCCAGGTCCAGGAATCGCGGGCGTATCGGTCCCCTTCCAGGCCGTCGGCCCGCGCGATCTCTTCGGGAAGATATGCACCCTCGGCCCAGGTGCCGCCCAGCGCAAGGCGCAGACCCTCCGCGAGGCAGGCTGCGACCTCCTCGAAGGTCACCGTCCGGCCCAGAAGGTCCTCCACCGAGGCTGGCGGCGTCGCGGTGCCCGGGGTGCCCGTGAGCCGGTCCAGCGCCGACTGGTCACCGGCCAGGATCACCGAGCCGTGCTGGAGGATCGCTCCGCCCAGGCGCACCTGGGCGCTCCCCACGAGCTTGCGGCCGGAGACCACCACCTCGCCCGGCGCCGGGCTCTGGAAGCACGGGCCCGCATCGGGAGGCAGCACCGCACCCCCCCGGGCTACCTCTGCCGGCACCCCGGCGGCACGCAGTCCCGCCACGA
>JASFRY010000540.1:0-3468 GCA_050114675.1 Gemmatimonadota bacterium
TCATGCGCCGCGTCTACGACTCCCTCTTCGAGACCATCGACGGACGCCCCAACACGCGCGGGGGCCGGTACCACCTGAACATGCTGTCCACGACGTGCCACGTGTACTTCGGGACACGGGTGGGCGCCACGCCCGACGGCCGCAAAGCGGGCACGCCCATCTCGGACGGTACCTCTCCGGCTCAGGGCGCGGATCGCCATGGGCCCACCGCGGTGTGCTCGTCCCTGGGCAAGATGGACCAGATCAAGTCGGGCGGGACGCTCCTGAACCAGCGCTTCCTCCCCCAGGTGTTGGAGGGGGAGACCGGCATCGACCGCCTCGCCGACCTCATCCGCGGCTACTTCCGCCTCGGCGGCCACCACATCCAGTTCAACGTGGTGGACACCGACACCCTCCGGGATGCCCAGGCGCACCCCGAGGAGTACCGGGACCTCCTGGTCCGGGTCGCCGGGTACAGCGACTACTTCGTCGACCTCGGGCGGGACCTTCAGGAGGAGATCATCGCGCGCACGGCGCAGACGGCGATATAGGGGGGCTGAGACCGCCGGCTTCCCCCGTCGATTTTCCTTGCATCTGGCGCCACCTCCGGTTCATCGTGGGCCTTCAAGGTCTCAGGTCTGGCGCGCGGCAGCAGATGACCTCACCTCCGCCCCCCCGAGGTGCCGGTCGGCGCGCGTGAGGCCTCCACTGCCCAAAGGAGCACCGTCATGCCCACCTGGAATCGCGACGTCTCGGTCGACGCCGACGAGCTCGGCGTTTCCCTCCCTGCGAGTGGAGCCAACCCGTCGGACCACCCCCATGACACCGCTGACACCATTCACATCGACGGACCCGATCGCTCCTCGGGTGCCAAGGTCAAGTACCACGCCCAGCAGCCGACCTCGCCGATCCTCTCCCTGCACCTCACGACGATCACCCCCTGTCCACCGACGACGCAGCAGGACCTCGACCACCTCAGGGTGGATACGCACGGAAAGGACGTCCATATCCACGTGGGAACCGGGGCTCCATTGGAGACCTACTCCTACCACGTGGCGGGGTACGTGCGCATCCAGATAGGGAGCGGCCATGTCGATGTGCCGGTCGAGACGCCGGAACCCCAGATCCACAACGAAACCTGACGCGGAGCGAGGGCCGTGGAGGGAGGTCCCCGGTCGGAGCGCATCGGTCCCTACAGCATCCTCGATACTCTCGGGGAAGGCGGGATGGGGGTCGTCTACCTGGCCGAGCAATCGGAGCCGGTCCGGCGCATGGTGGCCCTCAAGGTCCTGGGCGCCGACCGGAGCTCGGAGGAGATCCTGGCGCGCTTCCAGTCGGAGCGGCAGGCCCTGGCGGTCATGGACCACCCGTGCATCGCCAAGATCTTCGACGCCGGCGTCACCGAGGACGGCCACTCCTACTTCGCCATGGAGCGGGTCGAGGGCCCGCCCATCACCCGCTACTGTGACGAAAACCGCCTCTCGGTGCGGGAGCGCGTGCGGCTGTTCGCCGAGGTGTGCCGCGGCGTGCAGCACGCGCACCAGAAGGGGGTGATCCACCGGGACCTGAAGCCGTCCAACGTGCTGGTCTCGGAGGTGGACGGCCGCCCCATGCCGCGCATCATCGACTTCGGTATCGCCAAGGCGGTCACCGGAGAGGCGTTCGACGGTGCGGCGCTGACCCGCGACGACCGCGTCGTGGGGACACCTGCGTACATGAGCCCGGAGCAGGTCGAGGGCTCGGCCGACGTGGACACCCGCGCCGACGTGTACGCTCTGGGGATTCTCCTCTACGAGGTGCTCGTGGGCACCCTGCCCTTCGATGCCCGTGCCTATCGGGGGTGGGCCGCGGTGGCGGCGGCGCTCCATCGGGACGCACCCTCACCCACACGCAGGCTGGCCGAGCTCGCGGACACCCAGGAGACCGTGGCGGGGCTCAGGCGCACCACGCCGGCGGCACTGAGACGGGATCTGACCGGGGACCTGGACATGATCGTCGCTCGCGCTACCGCGCGGGACCGGGCGGCTCGCTACGAGACCGCCAACGGTCTGGCCCTGGATCTGGAGCGCTATCTGACCGACGAGCCCGTGCGGGCGCGAGGCGCGGCCACGGCCTACGTCCTCCGGAAGTTCGTACGCCGCAACCGGCTGGCGGTCGCGTTCGCGCTCACGGTCGTGGCGGGGCTGGGCGCCTTCGCGGTGAGCTCGAAGGTGCAGGCGGCGCGGGTCGCCCGGGCTCGGAACCTGGCCGAGGCGAGACGGGGCCAGGCGGAGCATCTCATCGACTTCATGCTCTCCGACCTGCGCCGGAAGCTGGAGCCCCTTGGACGCCTGGACATCCTGGACGACGTGGGCACCCAGGCCACCACCTACTTTTCCTCGCTCCCCGCCGGGCAGTTCAGCGAAGACGAGCTGCTCAGCCGCTCCCAGGCCCTGTACCAGATCGGCAGCGTGCGGCTCAACGAGGGACACAGCGCCGAGGCCGTGGAGGCGTTCCGGGAGTCGCTCCGCCTGGCCGAAGAGCTGTCGCAGCGGGCCCCCGCCGATACCGCGCGTCTGTTCGCGCTCACCCAGAGCCACTTCTACGTGGGATACGCGTCGTGGCTCAACGACGACCTCGAGTCGGCCGAACGGCAGTTCGACGCCTACCTGGTCGCGGCCGAGAAGCTCTCGGCCCTGGCGCCGGAGAACCCGGACTACCGCATGGAGGTCGCCTTCGCCCACAGCAATCTCGCGTCGGTCCGGGAATCCCGCGGTGACTTCGACGGAGCCATCGAGGCGCTCCGCCGCACCCTCCAGGTGGAGGAGGAGCTCCTGCAACGAGATTCCTCTCGACTGGATTGGCTGGGCGAGTATGCCGAGACACACAACAAGCTGGGCGTGGTCTTCGTGCGCCAGGGCCGGTACGCGGAGGCCCTGGAAGAGCACCGACGGGAGCTCGCCGCGAAGGAGGACCTCCTGCGCCGCTCCCCGGATCATGCCTACTGGCGCTACCGCCGGGGCTACACCCACTTCTACCTGGGACGCGTGGAAGAGGCGCTGGGCGACCTCTCCACCGCGGCGTCCGAGCATGCCGCGGCGCTGGCCGTCATGGACAGCCTGGTGAGTCAGGATCCCTCCAACGCCAACTGGCGGCGGGCCAGGGCGCTCATGCGTCAGTACCTGGGCGGCGTCCGCTCCAGGCAGGGACGCTCGCGGGAAGCCCTCTCGCTCCTGCGTCGGACGACGGCGGACCTGGCATCCCTGTCCGAGGCCGACTCCACCTCCGTGGAGCGGCGAGCCGACATCGGCATGGCCAGGGTGGAGTTGGCCCGGGCCCTGTTCCGTGCCGGAGACCACACCGAAGCCGGCGAGGAAGCGAACGCCGCTCGAGACGTACTGGAGGCGACGGCCTCCGATGGGCGGCGCGTCCGTTCGGGCATCGTGGAAGCGAACGTGGTGACGGGCTCGGCCCGGGCGGCGGCCGGCGACACCGCTGCGGCCGTGGCCG
>JASFRY010000541.1:0-3439 GCA_050114675.1 Gemmatimonadota bacterium
GGTCGTGGTCTTCCTCACCTTCATGGGGGGAACCATGGCGATGGAGCTCTTCCACGCGGGCATCGCGCCCGACGGGGCCCCTCCATCGCCCTGGGTCCGTGGCGCGCTGCTGACCTTGGTGGGACTCGGTCTCGTGGCGTACCAGTATCGCGTCCGCGACACCCGCCGGACCGTCCGGGCATTCCTGATTCCGGCCGTGGGCTGCCTCGCCCTGCTCGGATGGCTCGCCTCAGGTAGCGCGGCGCCTCCCGCGGGCCCGTCGATTCCCGAGGCGCTCCGACCGGAGGGGATCCAGGTGCTGCTCGACGAGGTCGAGCCGGCGTCGCCGACGGCGGGAAGGACGCGATGCGTACCTTGATCGGCTCCACGCGAAACGAGGGACCGAGGCACGGTCTCCTGTGGCGGCACCTTGCGGTCTTGCTGGCCCTCGGGCTTTCGACGGCGTGTAACAGCTTCCCCTTCGGAAACTGCAGCATACGCGTTATCGAATCGACGCTGCCCGCCGTATGGAGCTTCGAGGGCGACACGATGCAGGTAGACTGGTTCGATCGGCTCAGCGAGACGAATCTGGATCCGGGTACATTCACCCCGATCGCGGATGCGTTCGCGTCCGCAGACAAGGCCGTCGGCTCGCTCAGCTGGCTGATATCGGCGTTCGATACGATCCCGGGCTTCATCGGAGTCCGTATGGCGGTGCCGGTGACGACGGGCGACCGGATCCGGATCGACGGCGTGGCGCCGGTGGGGGGATTTGGCCTGTCGAGCGGCCGGATCGACGGCGCACGGGTCGACGTTCGCATGGGCGACTTCAGGGCCACCGGAGCGTCCGGAGAGCTCGAGGTCCTCTCCGTGTTCCCATTGACGGTCCGGCTGACGCTCACCACCTCCGATGAGGCGGGGCGAACGCTCACGCTTCGTGGCGACCAGACCTTTCGTGTCTTCGAGCGGGAGTCCGAGTGCTCCTGAAGTCACGCAGGCGCGCACGAAGCTGCAGGATGAGCTTCGCACACCCTGGGTGGACCGGGTGACTTGACGGTAATGCGCGCAACCGACGCCCGGTCCGCAAGGGAGGAGGCGATGACCCGGTAGGCCCCGAACGGGAGGGCCAGAGGCGCCGAGAGAGCTTCCCAGAGAGGCCGCGAGAAGCCCCCGGATGGGGGCTGACGCCCCCCCTGTCATGCGGCGGCGGACTCGGTGGCGGGGTGCGCCCGGGCGCTACGATGACGCGTCCGCCCCTGGGTGGGCCCTTTCCACGCGTCCGCTCCCTTCGCCCAGGGGAAGCCGAACCTCGAAGCAGGTACGCCCCGGCTCGGACTGCACATCGATGGTGCCCCCGTGCTGCTGGACGACGATGTTGCGGCTGATGCTCAACCCGAGGCCGGTCCCGTGGCCGACGGGCTTGGTCGTAACGAAGGGATCGAACAGACGGTCACGCACCTCCGGGGGGATCCCCGGGCCCGAGTCGATGACCTGGATGACGGCCTCCCCGCCCTGGCGTCGGCTGCGCACCGTGAGCTCACCCTGACCCCCCATGGCGTCCACGGCGTTGGTGATGAGGTTGGTCCACACCTGATTGAGCTCGGCGCCATGCACGCTCACGGGAGGGAGGGAGGCGTCGAGATCCGGCGTCACCGCGATGCCCCGCTGCAGGATGCTGTTCAGCATCACCAGCGTGTCGTTCAGGCCCTCGTTGAGGTCCACCGCCTGGACCGCACCCTGGCCGAGGTAGGTGTAGGACTTGAGCGCTCGGACGATCCCGGTGATCCGGCCCGAGCCGTGTGCGATCTCGGTGATGAGGAACAGGGCCGTCTGCCACCACACGAGGCGTTCCAGCACCGAACCCAGCGCCTCCCGGCCGAAGAGGTCGTGGAGCTCGCCCAGGGCGTCGGTGTCGATCCCCAGATCCGCCAGCGCCGCTGCGTGCACACCGACGGCTGCGAGGCCGTTCGCATCGAGCCAGTCCTGAATGGTGGCCTCCCGGTCCATCCGCTCAAGGGCATCGAGGTCCACCGGGCTCCGTATCCGGTTCTCCGCTTCGTCCTCCAGCTCGTTGATTCGCTCGATCTGTCCCGCTTGGAGATGGGTGAGCCCCAGGGAGTACGACGCCCTGCCCAGCTCCGCCAGAGCCTCCCGTAGCTGGCTGGCCCCCCGCTGCACCGCCGCCACGGGGTTGTTCAGCTCGTGCGCCATGCCCGCGCTCACACGTCCGAGCGCCGCCATCTTCTCGCTCTGCACGAGGACCTGCTGGGACGCCATGAGCTGACGGTGGCTCTCGGCGAGGGCCTGATTGGCTGCGAGGCGCAGGGACAGCTCCCTCTGGATGGTCTTCACGAACCAGGCGGCTGCGATGAAGACCACGATCGCCGCCGCGCCGACGTTCATGGCGAAGAAGGCTGATTGGTAGCCCGGGCCCACGGGCAGGGGGGCTCCGAGGAGGGCGGGCTGGAAGAGCGTCGACACGAGGACGATGAAGACGAAGACGCCCATCCACGCCAAGGCCTGGCGGAAGGACAGGAACACCAAGGCGCCGATGGGGCCCAGGAAGCTCCACGCGATGACCAGACCCGACGCGGCCGTGCTGCCGATGGTCCACTGAATGAGGGCCGGGATCCACGTAATGCACGCGATCTGGGCGTAGATCAGGGGGTGGTGATCTCGCTTGATCGCGGACACCGCGAGGGCACCGCCGACGACGACCACGAAGAGGAGCGGAAGCGCCATGACAGGACCCGGGCCGAAGATGGCCGCGTACAGCACGCTCCAGATGATCCCACAGGCGCCGCAACTCAGGGCGACCACCAGGGCGAGGGCCCTGGACGAGGCCACCTCGCTCGTATCGTCGGGCCGGCGCACGAACGTGCGGATCCACCCCTGGTCGCTCATATGCCCACTCTCCCGTCATGTCCACGGACGCCGGGTCGACGAAGGCGGCGAGCCCGTTCTTGCTGGAGCGGCGCCGACTACCCTCGTACTCCCTGTCCCGTCCTGTTCCAAGACCTTCAGCCGAGGACCAGGCCGCGTGCCTTTCGTGGTGATTCAGCAGGCCGCCCGGTCTCGGGTGTCACGGAATGGGCTCGGAGCCTGGGCAGCTCAGTTTGGCACCCGGGCCTTGATCTCCTCGAAGAAGTTCTCCACCACGAAGATCCGGCACCGGAGAAGAGCCTGCGGCGCTCCCGCACCGCGAAGCTCGGACGTCCGCGCAGCCGCTTCCCAGGGGTAGGCCGTCGCCGTCCCCCCATGGCCGATCTCGGCCTCCACCGAGTAGCGGCGTTCGAGGGCGGCGTTCAGGCGGTCAACACGGTCCGTCATCGGGCAGGGACGACGAGCGTCATCTTCGGTGCGCAACCTCCCGTGCGTTTCCGAACGCTCGGCCACACGGGGCAGGGGACGCTTGACAGGTTAGGGGCGCACCTCGACGCATGGCAAGTTTGATGCGTGG
>JASFRY010000542.1:0-3433 GCA_050114675.1 Gemmatimonadota bacterium
GCGGCGGGAGATGGACCGGCTCTCCACCATCTCCGACGTCATCTACGTCCACGTGGACATGGACGTGCTCGACCCGGCGGAGGTGCCCGGGCATCCGCTGACGGTCCCCGGCGGACCCACCAGCGGAGACCTGGCGGCGGCGCTCCAGGTGATGTTCGGATACGAGAAGGCGGCAGCCCTGGGGATTGCCTCCACGCCCTGGGGTGAGCGCGACCCCGACGGCGTATCCCGGAAGGCGGCGTACAACCTGATCCGCGGTGCCCTGGCGGGGGTCCGTGCCCGCGGGTCGTCCCAGTGACGCCGAGCACCGGGCCGTGAGCCGCCACAAGGCGCTCGGCCTGTGGACCGCCCTGGCGCTGGTGGTGGGCAACATGGTGGGTGCCGGCGCCTATCTGGTGCCGTCCGCCCTGGGGAGCTTCGGCTCGGTGGGGTTGGCGGGGTGGCTCCTCACCTCGGTGGGCGCCGTGTGCCTGGCGTTGGTGTTCGGGCGGCTGGGCCGGATCATGCCCGCCGAGGGTGGTCCCTACGCCTACACCCGGGCCACCATGGGCGATGTCCCCGCGTTCCTGGTCGCTTGGGGCTACTGGGTGTCGGTATGGGTGGGCAACGCGGCCATCGCGACGGCCTTCGCGGCCTACCTCACGCCCTTCTTCCCGGGCCTGGACTCCCCCGTCCACGCCGCATTCGTGGCGGTGGGCGCCATCTGGCTCCTCACTGCCGTGAACGTATGGGGCCTGCGGGAGGCCGCGGTGCTACAGCTGGTCACCACGGTGCTGAAGATCCTGCCCCTCCTGGCGGTGGGGCTCCTGGGGTGGATGGCCGTCGATCCGGCCAACCTGAGGGCGTTCAACGTCAGCGGGCGCTCCACCCTGTCGGCGGTCACCGCTACCGCCGCCCTCACCCTCTGGGGATTCCTGGGCCTCGAGTGTGCCACGATCCCCGCCGACGAGGTGCGGGACCCGGAGCGTACGATTCCCCTGGCGACGGTGCTTGGGACGGTCCTCACGGCAGCCGTCTACCTCCTGAGCGCCGTTGTGGTGATGGGCACCATTCCCGCCCGGGAGCTTGCTGCGTCGGCGGCCCCGTACGCCGACGCCGCCACCCGGATCTGGGGCCCGTGGACGGGCAAGCTGGTCGCCGGCGGGGCGGCTCTCGCTGGCTTCGGAGTGCTCAACGGGTGGGTCCTCATGCAGGGGCAGATGCCGCTGGCACCGGCTCGGGAGGGACTGTTCCCCACCGCCTTCGGACGGTTGTCGCGTCGGGGCACGCCCACCTTCGGACTCGTCCTGTCCAGCGGCCTGGCCACGGTGCTGGTAGCGGCCAACTACACACGGGGACTGGTGGGGCTCTTCACCTTCGCCGTGCTTCTGGCCACGGTGACGGTGCTCGCCGCGTATGTGTGCAGCGCGGCCGCCCAGATCCTGTTCATCTTCCGGGATCCCGCCCGATGGGGCGGCGCGGGAGCGCGCTGGGCGCTGGGCGTGTCGGCAGTGGCGCTCGTGTACTCGCTGTGGGCCGTGGTCGGCGCGGGGTGGGACGCCGTCTTCTGGGGCTGTGTCCTCCTGCTGCTGGGCGTCCCGGTGTACCTCCAGGGTCAACGACAGAGGAGGGGTGAGGTGGATGATGCCGCGATCCCCACTTCGGAGCCTGCCGATGCATGACGTCACGGCGGGAGAGCGCACCACGCTCCAGTCCGACGTCGGGCGGATGCGCAGGGTGCTGCTCAAGCACGCCCGGTCCGCGTTCGTGGACGCGGCGTCGGTGGCGCGCCAGTGGGAGGCGCTGGGCTACCTCGCTCCGCCCGACGTGGAGGCGGCGGAGCGGGAGTCAGACGCCTTCGCCGGCCTCCTGGAGCGCCTTGGAGTCCGGGTGACGTGGATGCCTTCCCGGGACGTGGGCCTGGACTCCATCTACGTGCGCGACGCTTCGGTGATCTGTGACCGCGGCGCCATCCTTTGCTCCATGGGGAAGGAAGCCCGCCGCGAGGAGCCTCCGTTTCTGGAACACGCATATCGGAGCCTGGGCGTGCCGGTGGCCGGGGCCATCGCCGGGGACGGACGCCTGGAGGGCGGCGACGTGACCTGGCTGGGTTCACGCACGGTGGCCGTGGGACGGGGCTACCGCACCAACGACGCGGGCATCGAGCAGCTCACGGCGCTGCTGGGCGACGCGGTGGACGAGGTCCTCACGGTGCCGCTTCCGCACTGGAAGGGCCCCTCCGACGTCTTCCACCTCATGTCCGTGATCAGCCCCCTCGCCGCCGACCTGGCCGTGGTCTACTCGCCCCTCCTCCCGGTGCCCTTCAGGGAGGCGCTCCTGGACCGGGGCATGGAGCTCGTGGAGGTGCCCGACGGCGAGTTCGAGTCCATGGGATGCAACGTCCTGGCCGTGGGGCCGCGCGTGGCCGTCGCCGTGGAGGGCAACCCCGAGACGCGCCGGCGCATGGAAGCCGCCGGCGTCGAGGTCCACGTGTACGCGGGCCGGGAGATCAGCGCCAAGGGCTGCGGCGGGCCGACCTGCCTCACCCGCCCCCTGGAGCGTCTCGTCGACTGACCCCCGTGGGCACCCGGGCCACGGGCCCGCGCGCGCTCACCGGATCCTGAGGAGCGCGCCTTGAGGCACCGGTTCGAGGCGGCCGTCGCCCCGCGCCATGCGCAGCTCGAGGCTTCCACCCTCTCCCGATCCGAAGTAGAGCACCTCGACGGGGTGCAGTCCCTTGGCCAGCGCCACCTGGCCCACGGCGTCCCGCGGCCGGCCCGGGCTGTCGGCGTCCAGGACCACCGCGCCGCCGAAGCGGAGCAGGGCGCCCCCCGAAGTGCGGAGCCCGAAGGTGTAGACGTCGTCCTCGGGCACGGCCAGATACGCCCGGAAACGCAATGCCGCCGTGTCTCCGGTTGCCCAGCGAGGCACGGCGATCTCGTCCACGCGGTCTCTGTGATCGAAGGTGCCCCGCTCCTCGATGTCGGCGGCGCGCCGGATCAGGTCACCCTCGAAGACGTCCACGTTGAGGCCGGGCTCCATGGGGACGTCCACCAGCGCGGCGGGCTGTGGGGTGGTCCGGGAGAAGGTGGCGCTCGCCTCGTGGCCCACGCGTCCGTCGGGGAGCACCATGAGCGCCCGCACCGTCATTGGGCGGTGCTCCACGTCGAGGTCGAGGGGCTCACGGTACACGGGTGACGCAGCCCCGGGCTCGGAGTCGTCCACGGTGTAGTGGATGGTGCCGTGGACCGGCGCCTCCAGCCTCACCTTCATGTGGTCGTCCAGGGTCAGGTGGTCACGCTCCAGGCCCACCACGTCGGGAATCCGATACCGGATCCCCTGGGCGTCCAGCCGGTCCAGGTGCCAGGGGAGGCGCCGGGCGAAGTCCAGGAAGTCCCGCTGGGCCGGATCGGACCAGACCACCTCGGAAAGGGCGAGCATCCGGGGGAAGACC
>JASFRY010000543.1:0-3421 GCA_050114675.1 Gemmatimonadota bacterium
CTCCGAACGCAGTGCCCTCGAGGGGTCCACCGATGCCGCCCGCCTGGCCGGGAGCCAGCTGGCGCCGGCCGCCACGACGACCAGGGCTGCCGCCACGCTGGCGTACGTCACGGGGTCGGTGGCGCGTATCCCGAACAGCAGAGACGACATGAGCGTGCTCAGGAGTGCCGCGCCCGCCAGACCGACCGCCACGCCGAACCCCGCCAGCACCAGCCCCTGACGCACCACCATGCCGCGGACCGACGGCGCCGACGCGCCGAGGGCCATGCGGACGCCGATCTCACGGGTGCGCTGGGAGACGATGTAGGAGATCACGCCGTAGATCCCCACCAGGCCCAGGAGCAGCGCGATCCCTGAAGCCGAGCCCAGCATGGCCATGGTGAAGGAGGTACGGGCCGTCGCCCCCTGGAGCACCGAGTCCATGGACCGGGGGTTGGAGAGGGGAATGCGGGGGTTCACTTCCCGAAGCTGCTGCCGGAGCGCCGACACCAGCTGCAGCGGCTCCGCCGACGTCTTCACAACCAGGTCCAGGGTGCGGAAGGGGGCGGGCCGCGAAGCGGGGCCGAACACGGGTGGGAAGTAGATGGTCTCGCCCGGCGGGCTCTGGAGCCCCTGGGCGTGCACGTCGCCCACCACGCCCACGATGTCCCACCACGCCTCGTCGGGCATGCCCATCCGGAGCCGCCGCCCCAAGGGGCTGCCTTCCGGCCACCAGTGCTTCGCGAACGACGCGCTTACGACCACGGCGCGTGTCCCTGTCGCCCCGTCGCCGTTCTCGAAGGCCCGTCCCTCCAGGACGGGAATGCCCATGGCCTCGAAGTAGCCGGGGCCTGCGGCGGACTGGTAGGCGAAGACCGGGAGCTCACCCTCGGCGCGCGGCTGGTCCTCCACGTCCACGGTGCCGAAGGACAGGCCACCGGCCAGGGGGACGCGCGCGACGACGCCCGCAGCCTCGGCCCCGGGGAGGGTGGCGGCGCGTCCGGTGAGGTCGCGGAAGAACGCCCCCGTCTCCTCGGCCCCCTGGATCTCGGCGCTGGGCACGCTGATCCGCGCGGTGAGGACGTGCTTTGCGTCGAAGCCCGGGTCCACGGCCCGCAGCGCCAGGAACGAGCGGAACATGAGGCCCGAGCCCACCAGGAGCACCAGCGCCATGGCGACCTGCACCACCACCAACGCGTTGCGCAGCCGGTGCTGCCGCCTGCCCTGCGTGCCACCGTGGCTGGCCCCGTCCCGGAGCCGCGCCGCCAGGTCCCCCGTGCCGTACCGAACGAGTGGGAAGAGGCCGAAGAAGAGGGCGCACCCCAACGCCACCAGCGTGGTGAACGCCAGGACCCGCCCGTCCAGGCCCACCTCCGCCATGCGCGGCAGATCGGTGGGTATGAAGCGGGTGGTGAGGTGGACCGCTGCCGCGGCCACCCCGACGCCCACGACTCCACCGGTGATCGAAAGGATGAGGCTCTCGCCCATGAAGGCGCGCAGGACGTCCATGCGCCCGGCGCCCACGGCCACTCGCATGGCCAGCTCACGCTGGCGGCCCTCGGCCCGGACCAGGAGGAGGTTGGCCACGTTGGCGCAGGCGATGAGGAGCACGAAGCCCACGGTCCCCAGGAGAAGCCAGAGGGTCGTCCCCACGTCGCCCACCACGGCCTCCTTCAGGGGCCGCACCCGTGCCTTGAGCCCGACCTGTGCCAGGAACGCCGCTTCGTCGCCGGGCGCGAACTCGGCCAGCCGGTCCACCAGGCCCTGAAGCTCGGTGGCGGCCCCCTGCACGGTGCGGCCGTCGGCGAGCCGCGCGACCCCCCCGGATCCGAACCCGGCGTACGCCACGTTGGCGGGATCCACCTGCATGGGGATCCACACGCGAGCCTGCCGGTCCGGGAACCCGAAGTCTCGCGGCATGACGCCCACCACCCGGCGCTGGACGCCGTTCATGTCCACGGTCGTCCCCACTACCCCGGGGTCGGCGCCGAACGTGCTCCGCCACAGGCCGTCGCTGAGGAGGGCCACCGGCTCACCATCGGGCATCCCCTCCTCGTCGAGGAAGGTGCGCCCCAACCGCGCTTCCACGCGCAGGACGGAGAAGAAGCTGGGCGTGACGGCCTGGGCAGAGACCCGCTCCGGCTCCCCGCCGGTCAACAGGTTCGCCACCGTGGGCGCGTAGAGGGCGATGCCCTGGAGGGACGACGCCTGGTCGCGGTAGACCAGGTAGAGCCCCTGGGACATGGGGAGCTCGTCCTGGCCGTCGCGGCCCAGATGCTCCAGGTCGAGGAGCTGCTCCGGATGGTCGTACGGCAGGGGCCGGATCAGGACGCCGTCCACCAGGGTGAACACGGCGGTGGTGGCCCCGATGCCCAGCGCCAGCGTGAGGACCGCCACGGCCGAAAAAGCCGGGTTCCGAAGCAAGCTCCGCAGTGCGAAGCGAAGGTCGTTCATCAAGCCCGTCATCGTCATCGTCTCTTTCCTCTCCCAGAGGGCGTCGATGGTACAGGTCAGCACCCGGACCCGGAGGCGAGCTCCCGCCAGGGTGGTCGCCCGGCCACGACGCTGGAGCGCCTGCCAGGCGTAGGTGGCTTCCGCTTCCCACTCGCGTCGCCATGCCTCGCGCCGGCCCGCGGGGACGAGGCGGGATGCGGCGCCGATGATCCCCAGGCCCGGAGTGGGCATCACGCCGTCTCCTCCGCTCCGGCGAAGAGGCGGACCAGGGCGGGAAACCGGTCCAGGACCTCGCTCATGGCGTCCTCTCCCACGGGCGTGAGCCGGTAGTAGCGCCGCGCCGGACGGTGCTCGCTCCGGGCGAGGCCCTCGTCCTCCCAGGCGCCCGCGAGGACGCCCCGGCGCTCGAGACGGCGCAGGATGGGATAGACCGTGCCGTCGGGGAGGCCGGTGGCGTCCATGACGTCGAAGCCGTACCGGTGCCCGTGCCGGATGGCCAGGAGCACCGCGGCCGTGGGATACGTGAGGCTGAAGAGCTTGCCCATGGAGCGCGCGGGGTGTCGGGTATGAAGAATCCTAGGTAGCCCCTTCTCGCTTCGTGAGATGCGCGAAGGGCCCGGAGCGTTGCACGGCCCCCGCTCCACGGGCCGGCCGTCCATCCCTGGCGCACCCTCTATCAGGCTTTTCCCCACAGCCATCCACCCGCCTAGGCGGGTAGATTTTCTCTCGAGACCACCAGAAAGGGGAAGGGATGAGACGCGTCGCACAGCTGTACAAAGCGCTTTCCGAGGAGCCCCGACTTCGGATCCTGGCCCTCCTCCTGCGGCACGGAGAGCTGTGTGTGTGCGACCTGGAGGCGGCGCTGGGGGCCACCCAGTCGAAGACGTCGCGGCACGTGCGCTATCTGGCCGCCGCCGGGCTGGTCCAGGATCGCCGGGACGGCGTGCGGACGCTCTACCGGCTGCCCGCCGATCCCGACCCGGAGGTG
>JASFRY010000544.1:0-3404 GCA_050114675.1 Gemmatimonadota bacterium
TCGAACACGGTGGATCGGTCCATCTGCCCCTCGCCCACCAGTACCAGCTCGGCTCCCGCCAGGTGGTCGTCCAGGCCCACGGCCTCGAGGACGATGTCGGCCCCGGAGCGAAGGGTCGCGTCGGTGAACGCCAGGAGGCCCGCGCCCAGGCCGCCCGCCGCACCGGCCCCGGGCACGTGGCGTACGTCGACGCCCACGTCTCGAGCCACGACGGCGCCGAATCGCGCCAGCGCCTGATCCAGGCGAGCGACCATGGCGGGGGTCGCTCCCTTCTGGGGGCCGTAGACGGCGGCCGCTCCGTCGGGTCCGGTGAGGGGATTGTGCACGTCGCACGCCACCTCCACGGTGGTCTCGTCCAGGCGCGGATCGAGCTCCGAAAGGTCGATGCGATCCAGGCCGGCCAGCGCACCGCCACCCGGCTGCAGCTCCGCGCCCGCGGCATCCAGGAAGCGGGCACCCAGTGCCTGCGCCATCCCCGCGCCGGCGTCGTTCGTGGCGCTCCCGCCGATGCCGACGATGAGGTTGCGGTATCCCGCGTCCAGCGCCGCGCGGATGAGCTCCCCCACGCCCTGGGTGGTGGTGACGAGGGGATTGCGCTGATCCTCGCGCAGGAGCGCCAGGCCCGCTGCCCGCGCCATCTCCACGACCGCCGTCACGCCGTCGCCGAGCGCGCCCCACTCCGCCTCCACGGGTCGGCCCAGGGGATCGGAGACCCGCGCGGTGTGGACGGCGCCGTCCGAGGCGTCCACCAGGGCCTGGAGGGTTCCGTCACCCCCGTCGGCTACCGGCACGAGAACGATGCGGATCCGGGGCCACACGCGCCGAACGCCGGCCTCCATGGCGCGGGCGATCTCCAGACCCGTGAGGCTCCCTTTGAACCCCTGCGGGGCCACGACGACGTGTCTCATCTCGGGCTCACCTCCTCGAGGAATCGTGCGGCCGCCCGGGCCCAACCCACCGGGCCCACCCCCCGCACCCGGCTCATTCCCTCCACGGCCAGATCGGCCCAGCCCCCTCCCCGACACTCCACCAGGAACGGCCGCTCTACCGCGCGGAGCATGGGCTCGTCGTTGAAGGCATCGCCCACCGCCGCCGTGGGGAGCGGACGCGCAGCGCCGGCGATCCGCCGGAAGATCTCGGTGACCACGCGGACGGCACGTCCCTTGTCGGCACCCAAGCCCACCACGGTCCCGGTGGGCCCGGCTCCGAAGCTATGGAGGCCATGCTTGCGCAGTGCTTCCATGAATCGCTCCCACGCCGCCGGCCCACCGGTCACGTGCACGGTCTCGCTGAAGTCCCGGGCACGCGCGAGCTCGGCGGCGGATGCCGAGAGCCCCGTCTGCTTCCGGATCGCCTCCAACGTCATGTCGGCGTAGCCCCGGAACACGATTCCCTCGACGGTCCGGATCCGGCGGAGGGCGTCCAGCACGAGCGGCCGGTCCATGCCCAGGACCACGATCTCATGGTCGTGCGTCCGCCGCACAGTCCCCCCGTCGGCCACGCCCTCGATCCCCTCGGGGATCAGCCCCTCGGGAAGCACGACAGCCGACCCGTTCTCCACGACGAAGGGTCCGGCCATCCCCATCTCCCGGGCCCACATCCGCTGCTCGGCAAGGGTCTTGGAGGAGCAGGGAACCACGGCCACGCCGTGGGACATGAGTGTGCGGAGGGCGGGAGCCGCCGGGGCCCAGCCGTAGCCGTCGTAGTCGAGGAGGGTCCCGTCCAGATCCGTGAACAGGATTGCGGAGGGAGGCTCCCCCCACGGCCTGGTTCCGGCGCTTCGGCTCATGTCCGCCCCGTGCGGTCCGCGTTCCCGCCGGCGGGAGATCTGGACGCGGGATGCGCAGAGCCCGATCTTGAGGTAGTCGGACACGCGGTGACGCTGGCCGGGCATCGAGGGGTCTCGCCGGAAGTCGGAAGTGTCGAGGAGGCCCCATGCGTATCGAGCTCCCGCGCACGAGCGAGCGCTTCGGCGCCAATGTGTTCTATGGCCCGGTGGGTGTCTACGAGCTCGACAGCGGGCTCCAGGACGTGGGCGACACGGAACAGAACGCCATCGTCGCGCTCCCCTATGAACGGCTCCACGCCATCCAGAGCGAGATGGCGGTGGTGGTCCCGGTCAAAGGCGAGAGGCTCCGCCTCATCGAGGGCATCCTCTTCGCCATCCCCAACCAGTGCCTCACCATCGTGGTGTCCAACAGCCCGCGGGAGCCCGTGGATCGGTTCCGGGTGGAGCAGCAGGCCCTCTGCACCTTCGCGCGCATCGCGCGCAAGCGGGTCATCCTGGTCCACCAGAAGGACGCGCTGGTCGCCCAGGCGCTTCTGGAAGCCGGCTATCCCCACCTGGTCGCCGACGACGGCCGGGTGCGTGACGGCAAGGCCGAGGGCATGCTCATCGCCCTGGCCATCGCCCATCTGGCCGGCAAGCGCTACATCGGGTTCGTGGACGCCGACAACTTCTCGCCCGGCGCCGCCCACGAATACGTGTGCGAATACGCCGCGGGGTTCGCCCTCGCCGAGTGCCAGCATGCCATGGTCCGCATCCTCTGGCAGAGCAAGCCCAAGTACGTCGAGGGGGAGGTCTACTTCGCCAAGTGGGGCCGGACGTCGCGCGTGACCAACTACTTCCTCAATCAGCTCATCAGCCGCTTCACGGGGTTCGAGACCGACGTCATGGGAACGGGCAACGCGGGCGAGCATGCGCTCACCATGGAGCTGGCCCTGCGTCTGGACTACGGCGGAGGGTACGCGGTGGAGCCCCAGCACATCATCTCGCTCCTGGAGAACTTCGGAGGCGAGCGGGAGAGCCCCTACCCGGACGTCATGCGTGATGGTGTCGAGGTCTTTCAGATCGAGTCCAGGAACCCCCACTTCCACAAGGCGGGCGAGCCTGAGCACATCAAGGACATGACCCGCGTGGCCCTTAGCGCGATCCACGGCTCGTTCCTCTGTCCCACCGACCTCCGACAGGCCATGGAGGAGGAGCTCGTACGCCAGGGTGCCCTGGAGCCTGGTGAAGCGCTCGATCCCGTGCTTCGCTACCCGCCCCTCATCGACCTCGACTTCGACACCTTCCGCGAGAGGATCGAACGGCGTCTGCAGGTCACCTCGGTCGAGGCGGTGCTCCCGAGGCGGCGCAGCGGGACGAGCCGGCCCCGGCGCTGGGGGGGAAAGCCGGCCGCTCCCGAGGGATATACTCCCACCGATCTGGAGGGCTCCGACACGGCCCACTGAGGAGGGACCAGGCGCCCCGGCGCGTCGAGAGCCCGAAGCCCCAGGGGCCTCAGCTCTGCACGGCCGGCTCACCGAAGTACGCCCGCTTCAGGTACCGGACGATGGTGGAGTGGCGGTAGCGCCGGGCGAAGCCGTAGCCGCGCAGCGCGACGTTCACCGAGTAGTTGAGG
>JASFRY010000545.1:0-3403 GCA_050114675.1 Gemmatimonadota bacterium
ATCCTGCTTCATCAGCCGCTACCGGCTGGAGAAGAAGGACCCCGACGCGGCCATCTCGGATCCGGTGAAGCCCATTGTCTACTACCTGGATCCGGCCACGCCCAAGAAGTGGATCCCGTGGATGAAAAAGGCCATCGAAGACTGGCAGCCCGCCTTCGAGGCCGCCGGCTTCAGCAACGCCATCATCGCAAGGGAAGCCCCCGACGATCCCGACTGGTCGCCGGAGGACGCCCGCTACTCGGTGGTGCGCTGGCTGCCGTCCACGGTGGAGAACGCGTCGGGGCCCCACGTGAGCGATCCCCGCTCGGGCGAGATCCTCAACGCCCACATCCAGTTCTATCAGAACGTCCAGCGGCTGCAGCTCACCTGGTACTTCACCCAGGCGGCGGCCAACGACCCGCGGGCGCGGAAGTTCCCCTTCCCCGACGAGCTCATGGGGCGGCTGCTGGAGTACGTGCTGGCCCACGAGGTGGGGCACACCCTGGGCTTCCAGCACAACATGAAGGCGAGCTCGTGGTATCCCGTGGACTCGCTGCGCAACGCGGACTTCCTGCGGCGCATGGGCCACACGCCCACCCTCATGGACTACTCGCGCTTCAACTACGTGGTGCAGCCCGAGGACAACATCCCCGTGGACCTGCTCGTTCCGGTCATCGGGCCGTACGACAAGTGGGCCACCATGTGGGGCTACAAGCCCATCCCCGAGGCCGCCACCGCCGAGGACGAGCGGCCCATCCTGGACGAGTGGGCCCGCGTGCAGGACACGGTGCCGTGGCTCCGCTTCTCCACGTCGGGGAGCGACGGCAGCGATCCCGGCGAGGAGACGGAGGCGGTGGGCGACCGGGACGCGGTCAAGGCCACCGCCCTGGGCATCGCCAACCTGAAGCGCGAGATGCAGTGGGTGCTCCCGGCCACGCGGAAGCCCACCGAGCAGTGGGACGACCTGGACAACCTGTACGGCCGCATGGTGGGGCAGTGGCGGACCGAGCTCGGCCACGTCGCCAACATCGTGGGCGGCGCCGACTCCCAGGAGAAGTACGGGAGCCAGGAGGGCGTGCGCTTCACGCCGGTGAGCCGGGCGCGCCAGAAGGCCGCCGTGGCGTTCCTCAACGACAACGCCTTCGCGACGCCCACCTTCCTCCTGGACGAGGACATCCTGCGGCGCATCGAGCCCACCGGGTCGGTGCAGCGCATCTCGTCGGCCCAACGGAGCGTGCTGAGCTCGCTCCTGCGGGACGCGAGGCTCATGCGCATGAGCGAGTACGCCCACGAGGTGGGCGCCCGCAACGGCTACACGCCGCTGGAGCTCCTGGCCGACGTGCGCGGGGGGCTGTTCAGCGAGCTGGCCGCCGGCCGGAACATCGACGTGTACCGGCGCACGCTGCAGCGGGCGTACGTGGACATGCTGGATGAGAAGCTCAACCCGCCGCCGCCCAACCCCAACGCCAGCGCCGCGGCGCGCTTCGGGCGACCCCGGCGGCCGGAGCTCGACCCCGAGCTGTCGGACATCTATCCCGCGGTGCGGGCCGAGCTCGAGGCCCTGGACGACCAGATCGAGTCCGCCGTGGGCCGCACGTCGGGCATGACCCGCGCCCACCTGGTGGACCTGCACCACCGGATCGCCAAGGCGCTGGACGGCGACGACGACGGAGGGGAGTAGGCCGCGGCGCCGCTCCGGGCCGGGAGGCCCGGGGGACGGCTGAGGGAGCGTGGGGGCCGGCGGGTTTCCGCCGGCCCCTTCGTGCGCGGGTGCGGTCCGGACCACGACGTCTCCCCTTCCGGCGACCTCCCCCGACCCACGGATTGGCCGCCTCGCCTGGTAGTTGTACATTGTACACATGAAGAGAGTCACGGCGAGTGAGGCACGCCGGAACTGGTTCCGGCTTCTGGACCAGGTCGTCGAGGGGGAGGTCGTGGTCATCGAACGCAAGGGCCGCCGCATCCAGCTCCGCCGGGAGGAGGGGGAGGTCCGCGACGTGCCCGATTACAGCCGGCTCATTCGGGCACCTGACGACGCCGCCGACGCGGATCGTTGGGGGTGGGAGTGGCCCGGGGAGGAAGGCGACGTGGTCCCTTCGGATCGCGACCCGTCATGAAGGTGCTCCTCGACACGCATTTCCTTCTCTGGGCCGTCCTGGGGTTGCCCCGCCTGGACGAGTTCCCGTGGCTCGAGCGCTACCGTCCGTGGGGTGTGTCGCCCATCTCGCTTCTCGAGATCCAGTCTCTCGCCGAGGTGGGCCGCCTGGAGGTGCACCATCCCGAGTTCGTCGACGCCCTTGGCCGCGACCCCCGCTTCGTCATCGACGAGGTCTCCCTCATGGCGCTGGTGATGCAGGCGCTGCCCCTGGACTGGACGCGGGATCCCTTCGACCGCCTTCTGGCGGCACACAGCGCGGCCCGGCGCACACCCCTCTGCACGCTGGATCGACATCTGCGCCAGGCGCACCGGCCCCTGGTGCCGGAGCTGGCCTGAGGCTCTATCTTGGTGGCAGAGCCTGCCCACGCTCTCACCAGGAGGTCAGCATGGCCCCGCATCCCTCGGCCATGGACCGCAGGAGCTTTCTAAGGGGAGCTGCGGCCGGACTGGTCCTGTTCCCCCACGTCGACCTTGACGGGCTCACCGGGCTGCCGCGCAGGCGCGCCTCCACCGTCGCCCTCATCCGCACCTCGGACCGCCGGGACGGCGTGCGCCGCGCCATGGCCCTCCTGGACCCCACCGGCATGGCGGGGAAGCGGGTGGTCCTCAAGCCCAACTTCAACAGCGCCGACGGCGGACCCGCCGGGACCCAGGACGACACCCTGCTCCAGCTCGTCGCCGAGCTCAAGGAGCGCGACGCCCGCACCGTCACCCTGGGCGAGTCCAGCGGCCCCCAGGGCACCACGTCGGTGATGGCGGCCAAGGGCACGCTGGACCTGGCGCGGGACCACGGCTTCGGCGTGGTGGACTTCGACGAGCTCCCCGACGCGGACTGGGTCTACGTGAACCCGCCGGGCACGCACTGGCCCGAGGGCTACCACCTCCCCCGCATGGTCACCGACGCCGAGTACCTGGTGAGCACGTGCTGCCTCAAGACCCACGGCTTCGGGGGCGTCTTCACCATGTCCATGAAGCTCTCGGTGGGGATGACGCCGCGGCCCATCCGCAGGGGGATGCACCGCTCCCCCGACATGCGCCGCATGATCGCCGAGCTCAACCAGGGCTACCGCCCGGACCTCATCGTCATGGACGGCGTGGAGGCCTTCACCGACGGCGGGCCGTCCCGGGGCACGCTGAAGCGGGCCAACGTCTTCGTGGCCGGCACCGATCGGGTGGCCGTGGACGCCGTGGGCCTGGCCGTCCTCAAGGAGCTGGGCTCCAACGACGCCATCATGGGCACCCCCATCTTCGCCCAGGAGCAGATGG
>JASFRY010000546.1:0-3397 GCA_050114675.1 Gemmatimonadota bacterium
GGCGACCACTCCTCGAGGACCGCCCGACGCGCACGAACCGCCGGCGGTCAGGGTAATCAGGAGGACGAGGAATGGACGGAGGATCGCGGAATGGGCTGCGGAAAGAGACATGGACGAAGGTACACGGATTTCGCCCCGCCGGATCCAGCTCGGACGCTTTCGGCGCGCACCCGACCCGCCAGGGGCTGCGAGCGCCTGTCGACCCTTCCCTCCCATCCCTCCTTCCTGCATCCTTCAGAGTCCTGACTCTCCGGGTCCTCAGACCGAGGCCGCCCCGTGCCCCACATCCCTCCCTTCAAGCCCGACCGGCGGCTCTTCCCCTTCGCTTCGAAGTGGTACGAAAGCCCCGTGGGCAGAATCCACTACGTGGACGAGGGAGAGGGTGCGCCCATCCTGTTCCTCCACGGCAACCCCACGTGGAGCTTCCTGTACCGGGGAATCATCATCCGACTCCGGAAGCGGTTCCGGTGCGTCGCGCTGGACTATCCCGGCTTCGGTCTGTCGGCACATCCCCAGGACTACGGCTACACGCCCGCCGAGCATGCCCGGGTCGTGAGTGCCTTCGTCCGGCACCTGGAGCTGGAGAACCTCACCATCATGGGCCACGACTGGGGTGGGCCCATCGGGATGCGCGTGGCGCTGGACACCTTCGCCAGGCTCCGGGCTCTCGTGATGGGCAATACGTGGTACTGGCCCGCCGACAGCTGGCAGCAGAAGACGTTCAGCTACGTCCTGGGCAGCGCGCCCCTGCAGACCCAGCTCCTCCGCCGGAACTTCTTCGTGGACAAGATCCTGCCCCTGGGCGTGAAATACCCTCTGGCCGACGAGGTCATGCAGCACTACAGAGAGCCCTTCCCCACCCCGGACAGCCGGGTGGGGGTGGCCGAGCTCCCGCGACAGATTCTCGCGTCGGAGCTCTGGCTCGGACAGCTCGCCGGCGAGGTGGCCGAACAGCTCATCAACGTGCCGCTCCTCCTGGTTTGGGGGCTCGAGGATCTGGCCTACCCGCGCCAGCTCATGGAGCGCTTCCGCGAGGACTTCCGTCTCACCTCGGTGCGCCGCCTCGACGCCCGGCACTACATCCAGGAGGACCAGCCCGGCGAGATCGCGGAGGCCATCGAAGAGTTTCTGGCCGGCGTGCCGGTACCGGCATGATGGCCTTGATCGCCGTGGCGACGGGTGGGGCCCTGGGCGCCACGGCGCGCTATGTGGCCTCGGGGTGGGTGCAGGATCTGTCCGGTGGTTTCTTCCCATGGGGGACCATGGCCGTCAACGTGGCCGGCTCCCTCCTCCTCGGATTCTCCATGGTCTGGCTTCAGGGAACCATGGCCTCCACCGAGCTCCGCCAGTTGGTGACCATCGGCTTCCTGGGGTCCTTCACCACCTTCAGCACCTTCAGCTACGAAACGGCATCCATGCTCCGGGACGGGGAATGGTGGCGTGCAGGGGGCTACGCCGCCGGTAGCTTCCTCCTGGGCCTGGCCGCCGTGATGACCGGCGCCGCACTGGCGTCGGGTCTCCTGCGGGGAAGGAGTTGACCCATGACCGAGCGCTTCGAAGGCGAGCGAACCCTCATGCGCATCTTCCTGGGGGAGAGCGACCGGTGCCCGTCGGGGCCGCACAAGGGAAAGGCCCTCTACGAAGCCATCCTACTCATGCTTCGGGAGGAGGGATGCGCCGGCGCTACGGTAGTGAGGGCCATCGCGGGGTTCGGCCCCAGCGCCAAGCTCCACACGGGAAAGGTCCTCCGGCTGTCCAGCGATCTTCCGGTCATTGTCGAGGTGGTGGACGACGGACGGAAGCTGCAGGATATCCTCCCCCTTCTGGACGGGATCATGGGAGGCGGCCTCATCACCATGGAGAAGGCCCATGTCGTCATGTACCGGGCCGACGGGCTGTCCGGCAAGGCTTGAGCCTCGGCCGGGTCGGGGGAAAGGGGTTGCTCCGGAGCGCAGCGTGACGGCATCGTTAAGGGCCCCCCTCTCACAGACGTGAGGACCGTGGCCACCATCAGCCAGCAGCGAAGATCGGACGTCAGGACCTCGGCAGCGCGGGTAGGTCTGTCCTATCTGGTCGTGGGCGCCCTCTGGATCCTGCTGTCGGACCGCATCCTCGCGGCGTGGGTCAGCGATCCCTCCCTCCTGGTCCGGCTGCAGACCTACAAGGGATCTCTCTTCGTCGTGGTCAGCGCTGTCCTGATCTGGTGGCTGGTGCGTCGGGAGGTGAAGCGCGTCCACCGCTCGGAAGGGTATCTGGCGGTGCTGTCGGAGCAGAGCATCGCAGGCACCTACGTCATCCGCCACGGGCGCATGGCGTTCACGAACAAGCGCTTCGCCGAGATCTTCGGCTACCCGGACAGAAAGGCCGTCCTGGGGATGGGGGTCGAGAAGCTCATCGCGGAAGAGGACCGCCAAGGGATGCTGGCGTCCATCCAGGACCGTGAGGCCGGGCTTCTGGACGTCGCCCACCAGACCTTCAAGGGGCTCCGGGCCGACGGCTCCCAGGTGCAGCTCGAAGTGTTCGGGCGCACGATCATGTGGGACGGCGAACGGGCGGTGGCGGGACTCCTCCTGGACATCACCGAGCGCCGCCGCCTCGAGCAGAAGCTCCGCCAGGCGGCCAGCGTCGAGGCTCTGGGCAGCCTGACCGGAGCCGTAGCCCACGACTTCAACAACTTCCTCACGGGTATCATGGGGAATCTGGACCTGGTGCTGGGCAACCTCCGCGAAGACCCGGAGGAGATGCGCACCAGCCTCCAGCTCGTGCGGGACTCGGCCGCCCGGGCGGCCTCCCTCACCGGACAGCTCCTCACCTTCAGCAAGGGCCGCACCTTCCACCACCGCGCCATCGACGTCAATCGCCATCTCCGTGAGCTCTCCGACTTCCTGACCAGCCTCTGCGAGGGCGGCCAGGAGCTGCGCCTGGAATTGGCGTCCAACCTGCCCCTCGTCATGCTGGACCCCGTGGCCCTGGACCAGCTCGTTCTCAACCTCTTCGTCAACGCCAAGGATGCCGTGGGACCTCGTGGCACCATCACGGTGCGCACGCGCTCCACCTCCGCCGAAGGAGAGATGCCCGAAGTGTTCATCGAGGTCGAGGACAGCGGGGCCGGGATGCCGCAAGAAGTCCTGGACCAGATCTTCGAGCCCTTCTTCACCACGAAGGAACAGGGGACAGGCCTGGGCCTGGCAACGGTCAGGAGCATCGTGGAGGAGGCCCGGGGACACCTCCTCGTCCAGAGCGAGGCGGGGCGCGGGACCACAATGACTGCAGCGTTCCCGCCGGCTCCCACGTCGGCACGCGAGCGCTCCGTGGCCGTGGTGCAGGGGCAGGTATCTGCGGGCCCGCACGCGCCGACCACGGTGCTGGTGGTGGACGACGACGCAGCGGTTCGGCG
>JASFRY010000547.1:0-3386 GCA_050114675.1 Gemmatimonadota bacterium
CGTGCCAGTGGTCATGATGAGCGGCCGTGCGACCCTCTCCGACGCAGTGGAGGCGACGCGCCGCGGCGCCTTCCACTTCATCGAGAAGCCCCTCACGCCCGAGACCGTCCTGGTCACGATCCGGGGGGCCCTGGAGATCAGCCGGGCCCGGGACCTGACACGGGCCCTCACGGCGGAGATCGGCCCCGAAGCCGAGCTCGTGGGCTCCACGCCGTCCATGAACCGAGTGCGCGAGCTGGTCCGGAGGGTCGCGCCCACCGACGCCCGGGTGCTCATCACCGGGGAGAGCGGAACGGGGAAGGAGCTCGCCGCGGCTGCCATTCACGGTCTCTCGTCCCGCGCCGACGGACCCTTCATCAGGGTGAACTCCGCCGCGATTCCCCGGGACCTCGTGGAGAGCGAGATGTTCGGCCACGAGAAGGGCTCCTTCACCGGTGCCACCGAGCGACGGAGGGGACGTTTCGAGCTGGCTCACGGCGGCACCCTCTTCCTCGATGAGGTCGCCGATCTGGGCCCCGAGGCTCAGGCCAAGCTCCTCCGGGTCCTGGAGAGCGGCGAGGTGGAGCGGGTGGGCGGCACCGGCCCCATCGCCGTGGACGTTCGCGTCATCGCCGCCACCAATCGTGAGCTCCACAAGGAAGTCGAGGCCGGCAGGTTCCGGGAGGACCTCCTCTTCCGTCTGGAGGTGGTGCCCATCCGCATGCCCCCCCTCCGGGAGCGGATGGACGATGTGCCGCTCCTGGTGGAGCACGCCCTCCAGCGCCTCCGCCGGCGCCAAGGGATCCGCACCCCGCGCTTTTCCGCCGCTGCCCTCGCCGCGCTCCGGGAGTACGGGTGGCCCGGCAACGTACGCGAGCTCATGAACCTGGTGGAGCGGCTGTCCATCCTCTTCCCCGGTCCCGAGGTCCAGCCGGCGGAGGTGGCAGCGGTCCTCCCCCGGGAGGTGCCGGTCGCATCCGATACCCCGGCCTACGCCGACGCCGACACCCGGGGACTCCGGGACCGCCTCGAGGACTACGAGAGGGAGCTCATCCAGGGTGCGCTCCACGCCGCCGGGGGCAACGTCGCCGAGGCCGGGCGTCGCCTGCAGACCGACAGGGCGAACCTCTACCGGCGCATGAAGCGCCTTGGAATACGCACGTGAGAGAACGTGTAGAAACGATACGGCTCCGGAACGTAGAAGCTCGCCGCCGACACGGCGCCGCCCCGCATCTCCAAGCCACCTAAAACCAGGTCCGACATGCAAGTACGCAGATTGGACGTCATTGGTACGGTCCGTGCTCGTCCCTCCACCGCACACGCGTTCGGCTCTGGACGGAGGATGGCAATCATGCGGTGGATGATGGGATGCGCATTGGCGTTGGCGGCGGCGGCTCCCCTGGGAGCCCAGGAGCGCAGGGTCGAGCGGCCGGACCTTCCGGGACACGTAGCCGACCAGGTCATCGCCTACTTCAACGACCCCGGCACGATCCGGTTCCAGGGCCAGGCCGACATCCCGGAAGGGCGGAGGATCGTGGGGAACGTGGCCGTCCTGGGGGGTCCGGTGGACGTGGCCGGGGAGATCCAGGGAGATCTGGTGGTGGTGAACGGGGACCTCACGTTGAGGGGCATGGGGCACATCACCGGGGACGTCACGGTGCTGGCCGGCCGGGCCGTGACCCCCCGCGGATCCGTCGCCGGCACCGTCTCGGTATACGCGGAGCCGCTGCGATACCGTGAGTCGGGCGGAGGCATCGTTCTCGACGACCGCCCGTGGGCTCGATGGGGTGAGCGGCGCCGGGAGGGCCGCTCCTACTTCTCGGTGCGCGCCGAGGGCAACTACAACCGCGTGGAGGGGCTGCCCGTGATGCTTGGGCCCGTCTTCCGGACCCTGGGCGACAACCAGCTCCGCGTCGACGCCATGGCCGTCTGGAAGTCCGAGTCCGGATTCCGTCTGGCACCCAAGGAGCTGGGCTATCTCCTTCGCGCGGAGCAGCACATGGGCCGCGACGGGCGCTTCTCCGTAGGCGCGGACGCCCACTCGTTGGTGGAGCCCATCTCGGACAACGGCTTCCTCAACATCGAGGCCTCCCTTTCCGCCTTCCTCCTGCACCGGGACCTGAGGGACTACTACGAGCGGGAGGGCTTCACGGCGTTCGCCCGCTACGATGACAGGTCGAGCGTCAGCCTCACGGTGGAATACCGCGACGAGCGTCAGCGCTTCCTCCCCGTGGGGAGCCCGTGGACCATCAAGCGAAACGACGCGCCGTGGAGGCCCCTCCCCCTCATCGGGGAAGGGCGGGTGCGCACCCTCGGGGGGTCGGCGGTCCTGGACCGCCGCAACGATCCCGACGATCCCTCGGACGGCTGGTATCTAGAAGCCCACACGACCCTGGGGGTCGGCGGGAGCTTCGCAGTTCCGGCCTACAGCCTGGCGGAGCCCGAGCCGGCCACCCTCGTCCAGGAGGAGCGCCCGCTGGGCAAGTATTTCCGCACGGGCTCCGTGGACCTGCGCCGCTACATGAGACTGGGCCCCGGCGCCGACCTGCGGGTCCGGGGGTACGCCGCCGGCTCCCTGGACGGTGAGCCTCTCCCCTCTCAGTACCAACACGCGCTGGGGGGTGAGGGCACCCTGCCCGGCGCCCCCCTCATGTCCGTGGACTGCGGTGCCCGGGCGCAGCGCTACTCGGTCTTCCGTGAGCGGGATGGCACCGACGTCCGCCTCCCCGTCTTCGCCTCCTACGGGTGCGACCGAGTGGCCCTCTTCCAGGCCGAGTACCGGGGGACCCTCTTCTTCGACATGGGATGGGGCTCCAACAGCAACTGGGACGACGACTGGAGCTGGATCCCCAACGTCAACGTCAACGCCAGCTGGTCCGTGTTCTTCGACGCGGGCCGGGGGTGGACCCTGGCGGACCCCTCGAGCCCGGCCTGGCTCGGGCCGAGCAGCGAAACCGTCATGGACGTCGGCGTGGGGTTCCAGCTCGGCGACCTCGGGCTCTACTGGGCCGTGCCTCTGCGGGGCGGCGGCAAGAACGTGAACTTCTTCGTGCGACTCGACCATCGGTTCTGACGAATTGACCGCCGGAGCGAGGGCGGCCCGTCGTCGGGTCGCCCACACCATCCGCGGGGCTCCGTGGCTCGGGGCCCTGATGGTGTCCCTCGCCCTCCCGCCGGCCCCGCTGCGGGGCCAGGACCAGGACGACGAGCCTCCTCTGACCCTCTCCGCCGCCCCGGGTACCGGTGAGCTCCGCATCCACATCGGGCCCCTCTTCCAGGAGGCTGGGCTGACGCGGGCTCTTCACTCGGGCCTGCCGCTCCGCATCCAGATCGTGGCCGAGCTGTGGAAGGACGGTTTCTTCGACAGCCAGAAGGGCCGCGCCGAATGGCGTGCCAGCGTCCTCTAC